>SLMF01000016.1 GCA_007133715.1 Planctomycetaceae bacterium | reverse complement strand
TCTTCCCGCTTGATGACCACACGGTCGCCCAGGGGCTGGAGCTTGATGCCTTTCTTTTTCGCTGCCATGAACCATTCACCTCCTCGAAGACCTGATAAACTCGCTCGGGTATCCTGCGGGGCCTGCCCGCAGACGATACACCGACACAGACTGCCAGATTAGCTCGCAACGCGGCATGTTTCCCCCTTGTAAGCAATTTTTGGGCCAATCAGGCGGAATATGGTTGCAAAGCCCTGCAGTAAGGTGCTTTACCGGGTTTGGCGGGTTTTCATAAGCTCCTGAGGGCGCTCGAACGCGGGGAGCTGCCGGTGTCGAGCTGCCATTTTGGCAGCCTGGCGGTCGACTCCTCGCAGGCAAAAACGGCAGTACAGCTTGCTTCCCCAACGGGTTCGGGGCACAATATCGGTACGGGCAGACGGGCGGTGCCGGTTTGTCCGCCGTGATGCCGCGTGGGCTGTTTACCGGTCCGCTGCGGCAAAGCAAGGTCAGGGTATCCGAGTGCCTTTCACCAGCGTGCGTTGTCCCATGCCGATCCAATTCGCCTGCAAGTGTGGTCGTTCGTTTTCCGTGCCCGACAACTTGGCGGGCAAGGCCGTCAAGTGTCCTCAGTGCAAGCAGCCGCTACGGGTGCCTCAGGTCCAGGAAACCGCCGCGCGCGCAGCTCCTCTGACCAGGGGGCTCGAAGATCTCTTGGACGAGGTGGGCATGACGGCAGCCGAGGACGGCTATGAAGGTCAGCACTGCCCCGGTTGCAACGCTCCGATCGCCGATAATGCGGTGATCTGCGTGGAATGCGGCTTGAATTTGGAATCGGGCCGCTTCGTCAAGGGGATTCTGTCCGCGTCGGCTAAGAAAGAAGCTCAGAAGGCCGAGGGGTATGAGGGGGCGGCCGAATTGTTGCTGGAGAAAGCGAAGGGCTCCCTCAAGATGGAGAAGATCGAGCAGTTCAAGAACCGCACGGAGGGTGCACCGCTGTGGTTGCTGATCTCCTTGTTGTCGGTGATTGGGACGCTCACCGTCACAATGTCCTTGATGAGTTCCCGGTCGGGCGCCATGCATTTGTCGGGATCGATCTGCGTGGGAGCCTTCGGTTTTTTTGTCGTGATCCATGCCGTGCGGCTCCTGGTTTTGGCGTTTCAAGAAGACCTGAACACCGGGTTGCTGGCCCTGATTCCCTTATATGTCCCCTATTTCGTGTTCACACGTTGGGAACGCACCAAGGGTGCCTTTGTGGACTTTTGTTACGCGGCGGTGCTGACGGCGATTGGCATGGGGATGCTGGCGGCCGCCCCCCTGTTCCCCGATGAAGAGCAGACCGCGCCGCCCACAGGGTCCGAGGCGGGTGTGGCACGAATGACGGACTACCACCCCATCAACTTGGTTTAGCGGGGATGGGACAGAGCGGGTGAGCCACCGGGTGTTCCGGGAGCCGCCACCCGCCGCAACGCTCCCCTCTCCAGGCACGGTTTTCCGTGAGGAGCCTTAAATGAAGATGTGTGCTGCGAAACGAGCCCCTTCTCCGATGATTCTGTTCGGGCCCGCGAGGGGCAAGCTGGCCCGCGGGTTCGCGAGCCTGTTGGCGCTGGGCTTGGTGTGGACCGTACTCGGCGGGCTCGCCCTGGCCGCGGAGACCTGGACGGATGATACGGGCCAGTTTCAGGTCGAAGCGGAATTCTTGCTCTTGCATGGCCAGGATGTCTACTTGCGGCGAACCGATGGGGTCACCCTCAAAGTCCCCATGGCGCGTTTGAGTGCCGCGAGCCAGCGGCTGGCCCAGCGACTGGCCGCGGAACCGGCGGCAGTGCCTCCCCACGAAGAAGGGGTTTCCCCGGATGCCGCCGAGGTGCCGGAGGATGCAGAAACACCGGATGCCGCCATGCGGGTGCTGATGGCCAGCTGGGAGGCAGGCGATTTCGGAACACTGTGGGATGCTCTGCCCCCCAGTTATCAGGATGATGTAAACGAGGTGGTGCGGCTGTTCGCCGAAAATATGGACCGGGACATCTGGAATGCCGCCACCCGCATGCTGGGAAAACTGACCGGCATCCTGAAGGACCAGAAACCACTGATCCTGGGCTGGGTGGAAACTCTGGAGCAGGAGGCCGATGCGGAGGCCTTGAGCCAAGGGATGGATGGCTTGGCCGAAATACTCGACACGGTCCTGCAGAGCGAGTTGGGCGATCTGGAACAGCTGAAAGCGTTTGACGGTCAAGCCTTCTTGGAAGTGACGGGGCGGCAGTTGGGGGAACAGATGGCGGCCATGTCCGAGGAATGGGGGGGTCAGCTGGATCCGGCCACGATGCCCGTTCCCGGCGGCTTCCCCGGCATGGAACTGCCCGATCTGGATAACGTCCAGTTTTCCACGGTGCAAATGGACGGCGACACAGCCACCCTTCGCATCGAGCAAAACGGCGAAGTGGAAGACTATCCCATGGTACGGGTCGACGGCAGGTGGTTGCCCCAGGCCATGGTGGACGAATGGGACGAAGGTATCAGCGAGCTCAAGGAGCAATTGGTAGCGATGCCGGAGCAACTGGACGAAGTCAAACAGATGCTGCTGTCGCCTCTTTCTCCCGTGAAAGTGGTGGAAGGCGTGCTGGACCAACTGGGCGCTGCCCGGAATCAGCAGGAATTCAATCATGTGATCGAACAGGTTACGGAAATGGCCGGTCAGATGTTGGGTGAGATGCTGGGCGGCTTTGGCGAATTCGATGACTTCGAGAATGGGGGTGACGTGCCCTTCGAGTTTCCGGATGGGGAGCCGCAACCGTTCGGCGAGCCGGACGACGAACCGGACCCGATTTTCTAGGGTTGCAGATCGCACGTGAGCGTGGAAACCCAGTACTGACTTCGGGCATTGGCAAATCCTGAACATGCCCCCCGGACTTGCGTGCTCCGTTGGAAAACCAGGAGTTAAGCGGTTCATAAAAAAAACCGTGTGGGACGCGCCGTCAACGTCCCACACGGCTGAGCGGTTCCTGTTACCGAGAACTTACGCCAGCGACTGCCACAGCTGGGCGTCGATCCGCCGTTGGACGTTGAAGACCAGCATCAGGGTGCAGAAGATGATGTGCAGGTCCAGCTTGAAGCTGGCCGTCTCGATGTACTGCCGATCCAAAGTCGTCTTGCGTCGCACGCTGGCCAAGTCCGAATCGGGGGGGAGGGTGACTTGAGCCAAGCCGGTGACGCCCGGCAGGACCGCCAGCCGCTCGCGATATCCGGGCACCTTCTGCTCGAGCACTTCCACGATCTCCGGCCGTTCGGGCCGCGGGCCGATCAGGGCCATGTCGCCATACAGGATGTTCAGCAGCTGGGGAAGTTCGTCCAGGTGGCTCCAGCGGAGGAAGCGTCCGACCTGAGTCACGCGAGGATCGCCCGGCTGCGACCAAACGGCTCCCGTTCCTTGTTCGGCATCGACGGTCATCGAGCGGAACTTGGAGAGCGTGAACACGCGCCCATTCAATCCGACTCGCCGTTGGGTGTAGATCACGGGGCCGCGGGAGGTGAGACGGACGCTCAGGTACAGCACCAGCAGCAGGGGCGAGCCGATCGCCAGCAGCAGCAGCGCGAACAAGCGATCGAAGTAGCTGCGGAGCTGCAGGTAGGGCGGCAGCGGGGCCGGTGTCGCGGGTTCTACGGCGGGTTCGACGGCGGGTTCGACATGCGACGGTTCGACCACGGGGCGGGCGGAGTGGCGAGGGGCCTGAAACCGCTGGCTGCCGCGGCAACGCGACGTCTGGCGAGAAACGTGAAATCGAGGCGAGCAAACGCTTTTGGGGGCGAGTTGGGTCTTCACTTCAAACGGCTTTTCTTTTGAAGGCCAGGGGAAAAACTTGTTGGCTGAACCGTAATGCACGTACCGTGCCAAAGCCAAAGAAAGGGCCGTGTTGACCCGCCGGTCGCGGGCCAATCCGACCTGCGGTTGCCCATAATTTGCAGAAAAAACAAGAAAAGCGCGCGTCCCGCCGAAAAATCGAGAGAAAAATCAGCCTGCGCCATTCGACCCGGCGGGCGGTCGCCCAGCCGCCGCGCGGTGAACGGTAGAACTTTCAGTATCACCCGAGCAAGGCGGTATCTTTTTCTGGAGCCGCAGCCCGAGCGGGCTGGGTCGATGCGTCCCACGGGTTTCCACGGCTGCGGGAAAGCCTTCGAGCCGATACCGCGTGCCCCGTATCCGCCATCCGTCGAGAACCCCCTATATTTGGATTTCTGGAAATCCGCAGGTGGGGAGTTGACTTTATGCAGGATCAGCTTAGTTTCATACTCTGAAAAGTCAGGAGATTGGAGGCAGGTTCGTGTTTTTCGGTACAACCGGAGCCCGGTGGGCGAGTTAGTTGCTGAAGATGCGGGCTTCTCTCCCCCCTAAAGGTGCTTCTTTGTGTTGTGGCGGTTTCTTGAAACCCGCCCCGCGCGGGTGTGGCCATGTCGCTGCCCGACGCCCGAACCACCTTTTGCGCTCCTTCGTGTCTGATCTCTTCGCACAGTTTGGCTACGTCTGTTAGGGAGTCATCAAGCATGTCCCGCCATTTTTCGACGTCTGCTCGCTCGGGTGGTTCCGCGTCCCCTACGAGAAACGGTCGCAAGGGGAAGAAAGGTCGCCTGCAAGAACACGGTCGGCGACGTTTGCGACTGGAGTGCCTGGAGCAGCGAAATCTGTTGAGCAGCGACGGCCTGCTACCTCTTCTGGCAGCCCCTTTGTCTGAAGCCATTCACGTGGGGGGAGAGGGTCTTGTGCAGGGGCCGGTTGCCGAAATGCCTGCCGCCTACGAAAACAGCGGCGGCGCTCCGCTGAGCGAACCCCAAGACGGCGCGGTGATCGCCTTCAGCTCGGACAGCGGTAGCTTCCAGGTGCAACCGGGTGGTGTATTACAAATTACCGCAGAGGTGGTGGAATCGCCGTTTGACTTGACGGGGTTCACCTTGAATTTCGTGAATTCCGAGTTTGGCGAAGGCCAATTGCACTTGGGGAACTGGACCATCGATCCGGTTTGGGACCTCGAAGTAGGGGAATTAGACACTCCCGACCAGTATCGGGTTACGGGAATGCGGCAGGAGTCGGTACCGATACCGGCGACCCTGGGCATCTTCGAGGTGACCGCTCCGATGACGCCGGGAGAATACCGGCTGTCGGTGGACTCGGGGGGAACTTCTTTTGACGACACGGAGTTAGTCAGTGATGCCAACGTGCCGATCGCGTCCTACGGGGACGTCTGGATCGTGGTTGTGGAGGAGGAAGGCAGTCTGGTTGCCACGCTGATCGAGGGCCAGTTGCAGATTGTGGATGCGTCGCCGGGGGGCGTGGCAAACCACTTGACGGTGCGTCGTGAGGAGGATCAGTTGGTCATCCGCGATGCGGCAGAGCGGTTTTCGCAAGTGCCGGAGGGTGGTCATCTGGAGGAGGACGGGCAGACGCTGGTGTTGCCGTTCGCGCTGGTCAGCAGTCTGGCCATCGATTTGGCCGGTGGGGACGATGTGTTGACGGTTGATTTTTCGGCCGGGAATCCGATTCCAGAGGACGGCTTGGAGTACGACGGTGGTGCGGGCGAGGATTCGCTGGCTCTGGTTGATGGCGATTTTCACACCACGACGTTCGTGTACGTCAGCCCCAGCGAGGGCAGTATTGCTCTGGATCTCGACGGTTCGGGCGAGACGCTGTCCGAGATCACCTACAACGGTTTGGAACCGATCACGTCGACGATCGCCAGCGACGTGGTGGAATTGGTGTTCACGGGAGACGACGAAGAGATCACGATCAGCGATGCGGGCGCAGGGCAGACCTTGGCGGATTCGACGCGGGGCGAGACGACCACGTTCCGCAACCCGGCGGACGAACTGCGGATCTTGGCCACCAACGGCAGCGACAGGATCGATGTCTATTCTCTGGCTGCGGATTATGCCTCGCTGGCCATCCGTGGTGACAACGTCCACGACGTGGTGAACTTCCACGGCTCGCTGACCTTTGCGGCGGGCCACGATTTGACTGTCGCGGACGTGGGGACGGTGAATCTGCCGAACACGGCAAGCAGGTTGTCATTGTCCGGCAGTGGCGGGGTGCAGTTGACGGCGGAGCGAAACATCTGGCTGGGCAGCGGTTCCGAGATCACGGCGGTGGATGGGGACATTCGGCTGTCGGCCAATCAGCAGGCAGCGGCCACGGCAGGCGAGTTTTGCGGCATTTCCCTGGAAGGGGCGACGATCGCCGTCACAGGGACCGGTGATCTGCACTTGGCTGGCCGTGGGGGCACTGAGGTAGCCGGCATTGGCGGCACTGCCGGTATTTATGTGCGGGCATCGAGCGTTCGAGGCGGGACCTCGGGCACGGTGACGATCCAGGGCAGCGGCGGCTCGGCCCAGCAACGCAACTACGGCATTCTGCTTTTGGGAGACGGGATTGATGCGGAATCGACGATCACGTCGGACGGCGGTGACGTGCTGGTGCAGGGACAAGGGGGAGCCGGTTGGGGTGGAGTCCGTCCCGCGTTGGGTTTCGGGTTGTATTTGAGCGAAGCCGAGATCTCGGCGGGCGG
>SLMF01000521.1 GCA_007133715.1 Planctomycetaceae bacterium | reverse complement strand
TGAAGATCGATAGCCCCGACGTGGTGCATAAAGTCGACGCGGGCGGCGTGGCCCTGAACGTGGCCGAACCCGCGGCCGCCGCAGATATCTACCGGGCCCTGGTCCAAGCCGTCCAGGCCGCCCGGCCCGAGGCACGTATCCGAGGCGTCCACGTCCAGAAAATGGCCCACCCGGGACAAGAAGTGATCCTGGGTATCCAACGCGACCCCGTGTTCGGGCCGATGATCATGTTCGGATTGGGCGGGACCCTGGTCGAAGTCTTCCGCGATGTCGCCTTCCGCGCCGTGCCGCTGGACCTGCATGACCTGACCTCCATGGTCCGACAGATCAAGAGCTACCGCTTGCTCGAAGGCACGCGCGGACGCCCACCCTGCGATGTCCCCGCTCTGGAAAATGCGATCCAGCGACTGGCCCAACTGGCCCTCGATTGCCCCCAAATCATCGAATTGGACCTGAATCCGGTGATCGTGCAGGGTGAAGGCCAAGGGATTTCGATTGCCGATGCCCGTATTCTTTTGTGAAAGGAAGCTTGATGCGTATTATCATCCAACCCGATTATGTCACCTTGAGTCGTTGGACGGCCTGTCGGATCGCGCGCCGGATTCGCGATTTCAAACCCACCGCAGATAAACCCTTCGTGCTGGGCTTGCCCACCGGATCGTCGCCCATCGGCACCTACCAGAATCTGGTCCGCTTGTACCAGGAAGGCCTGCTCTCCTTCGCCCACGTGGTCACCTTCAACATGGACGAATACGTGGGATTGTCGGCAGAGCATCCGGAGAGCTACCACGCTTTCATGTGGAAACATCTGTTCTCCCAGGTGGACATTCCCGAGGAGCAGGTCAATATTCTGGACGGCACTTCGAGCGATCTGAACGCGGTCTGCCAGGCCTACGAGGCAAAAATCGACTCCTACGGCGGAATCGAGCTGTTCCTGGGCGGGATCGGACCCGATGGCCATATCGCCTTCAACGAACCCGGCTCGTCCTTGACCAGCCGCACCCGCGTCAAGACGCTGACCCGCGATACGATCATCGCCAACAGCCGCTTCTTCGATCATGACGTCGACAAGGTACCTAAAACGGCGCTGACCGTGGGGGTGGGGACGGTGCTGGACGCCCGCGAAGTGATCATCCTGGTCAACGGGCACAGCAAGGCCCGGGCGTTGCAGAAGGTGGTCGAGGACGGTGTCAACCACATGTGGACCGTGTCCGCGCTGCAGATGCACCCGAATGGATTGATCGTCTGCGATGACGACGCCACGGGGGAATTGAAAGTCAACACGGTCAAGTACTTCAAGGACATTGAAAGCGACAATCTGGCGCCGGTGGACTTGTAAATCGGGCAGGATTTTTCCACCGCGTTTGTCAGAAATCCCGCGTTGCCAAAAGGAGCCGCTGATGGCCGGGGCCGAATACCGGGCGTTGAGTGACCGCGAGATTGGGGCATTAGAGGCACAAGGTTGCCGGGCGGACAGCTGGAGCAACGTGCAAGTCGTCCCCGCGTTTCGGACGCAGCGAGTCGTCGGCTGCACGTTCAGCGGCCGCGTGCGTTTGGGCTTGTTCCGCGGGTCGCTGCCGCTGGACGGCGTTCCCCTGGCGACCGGAGTGTACGCCAGCCGTCTGCACGATGTGACGGTCGAAGACGGCGCGGCGATCCATGCGGTGGGCATGCTGGCCCACTACGATGTCGGCCCCGGCGCCGTGATATTCGGCTGTGGCCAACTGAGCTGCCAGCCGGACTCGACGTTCGGGGCCGGTTGTCGCCTCCGCGTGTTCAACGAAGGGGGTGGCCGCGAAGTCCCCCTGTACGATCGGTTGAGCGCCCAGGTGGCCTACCTGCTGGCCAGTTATCGGCACCGCCCGCGGATGATCGCCGCGCTGGAGGCTCTGATCGCGCGCCGCGTCAGTGCCAGCCGCCGCACGCGAGGGCAGTTGGCCGCCAACTGCCGTGTGACCGGCTGCGGGCTGTTCCGCAACGTCACGGTCGGCCCGGCCGCGGTCCTGGAAGGCGTGGAACTGCTGGAAGAGGCGACGATCGTCTCCACGCCCGAAGACCCCACCCGCCTCGGGCCAGGGGTCCAGGCCCGGCGGCTGATCGTGCAAACCGGGACCGTCATCGACGGACAGACCCTGCTGCAAGACTGTTTCGTCGGCCAAGGTTGCCGACTGGGCCGCCAATTCTCCGCCGAACACTCGGCCTTCTTCGCCAATTCCGAAGGCTTTCACGGCGAAGCCTGTTCGGTCTTGGCCGGGCCCTATTCCGTGACGCACCATAAGAGCAGCCTCCTGATCGGCGGCATGTTCAGTTTCTTTAACGCCGGCTCGGGAACCAACCAGTCCAATCACATGTACAAATTGGGGCCCGTCCATCAGGGCATCCTGGAACGCGGCGCAAAGACCGGCAGCTCCAGCTACCTGCTCTGGCCCGCCCGCGTCGGTGCCTTTACCGCCGTGATTGGCAAACATTACACCCATTTCGACACCCGCCTGCTGCCCTTCAGCTACCTCGACGAAATCGAAGGCCGCTCGGTCCTCTCGCCCGCCTTGAACCTGTTTACCGTCGGCACCTGGCGAGACGGTTGGAAATGGCCCGTCCGCGATCGGCGGCACGAGCCGGATCGCATCGATCGGATCCACTTCGACGTGTTCTCGCCGCTGACTATCGGCCACCTGCTGCAAGGTTTGGCTGAAATCGGCGAACTGTACGACAAGACCCCGCGGGAGCAGGAGTATGTGAGTTACCAGGGGATCCGGATCAAACGCCTGTTCTGCCGCACCGCCCGCAAGCATTACGAAATCGCGCTCCGAATCTACCTGGGTGACCTGATCGCCGAGCGTCTCGAAGCCGAGCCGAACTGCTCGCAGGCCCTGCTCGCACCGCCGCCAGACACCCCCGGCGCAGGCCGCTGGGTCGATCTGCTGGGCTTGCTGGTGCCGCAAAGCGAGGTCGAGCGGTTGTGCGATGACCTCGAAAACGAAACCATTGCCCAGCTGGACGAACTGGAACAGCGGCTGGAACAGCTGCACACGGACTATCCGCGTTACCGCTGGGCCTGGGCTCAAGATATCTTCCAATTGCGGGAAGGCAAACTGCCCGAGGCGATGACGGCCGCGGAGCTTTCACGTTTGATCAAAGACTGGCAGGTCGCCGCGGTCAAGTTGGACAACATGATCTTGAACGATGCCGGCAAGGAATTCAGCGGGCCCACCCGCATCGGTTTCGGGATCGACGGCGACGCCACCACCTGCGAAGAGGACTTCGCCGCCGTACGCGGGCAGTTGGAAGACAACTCCTTCGCCCGTCAACTGAAAGCCCATTCCGCCGAAGTCACCCGCCGCGCCGAAACCCTGCAACAACGGCTCGCCGCCGACCTTGCGACCCCGGAGGCCGCAGGCGGAAGAGCCTGAGAACGGCTTCCCTGCCCGGTGGGCGCGGAAACGGATTTATGTGGGCTTGCGCCGCTTGTGACGCACGTCGTCGCCACAGACCAGATAGATCACTTCCTTGCAGATGTTCGTGGCCTGATCCGCAATCCGCTCCAGATAGCGAGCGACCAGGATCTGAGCCACGGCATCCCCGATATCGCGGGCACCCGACAACACCTCCCGCAAGACCTCGTCCGTCAGCAGTTCCGCGATCACCTGGTCGTTCAAGGCATCCACCAGATCGTCCCGCGAGCGGATCGCAGCCGCTTTGTCCGGATTGCGGGAGAAGTAGGCATCCAGCGAATCGTCCACGATCTCGCAGACCAAGTCTGCCATCTTGGGCAACTCGGGCAGCATCGGAAGGCTCGCCGGATCACTCCGCATCAGCCGCATCGACTGGCAGATGTTCACGGCTTGGTCACCCATCCGCTCGAACTGTGCCGTCACGTGGGTGCAGACCAGCACGTACCGCAGATCCTTGGCGACGGGACCGTAGACCGTCAGCATGCGGATCGCGTCACCATCGATATCCATCTGCATCTGGTTCAAGCGATCTTCGCGAGTCTGCAGTTCGTCATGCACGTCCTGCGTGCGGTCCTTGACCGCTTCGGTGATCAACAGCACCATCGACTTGGCCAGATCGCCCATATCGCTCAAGTTCTTTTGCAGTACCGCCAATTCCTTGTCGAATTTTTTCATTTCCCCAGCTCCTTTGGGTCTAGCCGTAGCGGCCTTCGATGTACATTTCCGTTTGCGCTTGCTTGGGTTTCAGGAACACCTGCGTGGTCTCGCCATGCTCGATCAGCTCTCCCATCAGCATGAAGATGCATTCATCTGTTGCCCGGCGGGCCTGCGCCATATTGTGCGTGACAATCACAATCGTATACTTCTCGCGGAGCGCGTCCAACAGTTCTTCGATCCGTTCGGTGCCTTCGGCGTCCAGCGCCGAACAGGGCTCGTCCATCAGGATCACTCGCGGCTTCAGGGGCAGCAGGCGTGCGATACACAGCTTCTGTTGTTGTTCCAGCGTCAACCCGGTGGCTTTGCGGCCCAAACGATCCTTGAGCGTGTGCCACAAATCGACTTCGCCGAGTGCGGTTTCGACCATTTCGTCCAACTCGCGGCGTTTCAAACTGCTGCGGGGGCTGTGCACTCGGACGCCGAACAACACGTTCTCTCGGATCGAGATGGGCAGCGGGTTTGGCCGCTGGAACACCATCCCCACGCTCTTTCGCAACTCGCCTAACGACACGTCGGGATCATAGATATTTTTGCCCAGAATCGTGATCTCGCCGGTGGTCGTTACGTTGCCATACCGTTCATTGATCCGGTTAAAGCAGCGTAATAAGGTGGTCTTACCACAACCGGAGGGTCCGATCAAGCCGGTGATCCGCCCCTGCCGGATCTGTACCTGGATGTCCTTCAAAGCTTGAAAATCGCCATACCAGAGATTCAGCCCGCGGGTGCGGATACTGAGTTCGCGTTGGCAGGAAACCGCGTCGGCGGGCGTCATCAACCAAAGCCTCCCGTCACATAGTCGTAAGTGATCCGCTGGTCCGGCCGGTTGAAGATCTTCTCGGTTTCCCCCGCCTCGACCAGCTCACCCCGGTTGAAAAAAGCGGTGTAATCGGCGGTCCGGTGCGCCTGCTGGACCAGATTCGTCACCAGCACGATCGTCATCTGGTTCTTCAATTCGAGCAGCACGTCCTCGATCTTCATGGTCGTCACCGGATCGATGGCGATCGAGAACTCGTCCAAACACAATATTTCGGGCCGGTGCGACAATGCCCGGGCCAGCGTCAACCGCTGCTGCTGGCCGCCCGACAAACGGGTTCCCAGCGTCCGCAGTCGATCTTTGACCTCGTCCCAGAGCATCGCCTGCTTCAGACAGGTTTCGACCAGTGCGTCCAGCTCCGCCCGCTCGCGGATACCGGCTTGCCGCGGCGCGTAGGCCACGTTGTCATATACCGACAGGGGCAGACCGACGGGCAAGGGGAAGACCATCCCGATCCGGCGGCGGAGTTCGTACACGTTGCGGAGCCGGGACACATCCTGACCGCCCACCCGCACCTGGCCCTCGACACGGGCCGAGGCGACAAAGTCGATCGTCCGGTTGATGCATTTCAGCAGCGTGCTCTTGCCCGCATTGGCCGGGCCGATGATCGCGAAAATACTCCCGCGAGGGACCTCGAGCTGGATGTCTCGCAAAGCCACGTGGTGACCGTAACGGACCGTGGTCTGACAAAATTCGATGTGGGCACTCATCAGCAAGGGCTACCATCTCTTGTGCGAACGGAGATATACACGCAAACCGATCGAGAGGCTGTTCACGGCCAGCACCAACCCGATCAGGACCACCGCCGTGCCGAATTTGATTTCATCCCCCACGTCCTTGACCTGGGTGGATAGCGTGAACAGATGCATCGACAGGGCCATGAACCGATCGTTCCAATTGTAAGGCAACCAGTAGGGCAAGCCGGAATCGGCGATCGGCACGAAGAACACGGCCCCGGTGAACAGGATCGGCGCCGTTTCCCCCGCCGCCCGGGCCACCTGGAGAATCACACCGGTCAAGATCCCGCTGATCGAATTGGGTAACACAATCGTGTGGATCGTCTGCCACCGCGAGGCGCCCAGGTTCCAACAGGCTTCGCGAAACGACATCGGCACCGCCGCCAAGGCCTCCCGCGAACTGGTAATGATCACCGGCAAGGTCATCACCGCGACCGTGCAAGCCGCGGCCAGCAGCGAACGGCCCATGCCGGCAAACAGCACGAAGGCCCCGACCCCGAACAAGGCATGGACAATGCTGGGCACGCCCGCCAGATTCATCACCGCCAGATTGATCACCCGCGTCCACCAGTTCTCCCCGGCATACTCGTTCAAATACACGCCCGCCAGGATCCCGATCGGAGCCGCGATCAGCAGCGACAGCAGGACCAGCAGGAACGTCCCGATCAGCGGCGCCCAGATCCCTCCCGTGGTCATGTAATCCTGCGGGTTGGTGTACAGGAAGGCGGGCGTCAGCACGGGCCAAGCTTGGACCAGCAGGTACCCCAGGATCAGCAACACGGGAGCGACCAACAGCAGCGTCATCAGCAGGAAGACAGT
>SLMF01000540.1 GCA_007133715.1 Planctomycetaceae bacterium | reverse complement strand
TCGTTGATCGCGACGTTGGCGAACTCGGACAAGATCCTGCCGTATTTGGATATGCCGCTGCAGCACATCAACGACACGGTCCTGCGGCGGATGGGCCGTCAGGTGACGCGGCGCGACACGGAGGCGTTGCTGGCCCAGCTGCGTGCCCGGATTCCCGATTTGACGTTGCGTACCACGATGTTGGTGGGATTCCCGGGCGAGACGGAAGCACAGTTCGAGGAGTTGCTGGAATTTGTACAGCAGCAGCGATTCCACCGTTTGGGGGTATTTGCTTATTCGCGCGAGTCGGGCACGGCGTCGGATCGGATGAAAGGGCACCTGCCGGAACCGGTTCGGCAGGAGCGTCGTGAGCGGTTGATGGCGGTGCAGCAGGAGATCGCTTTTTCTTGGAATGCCGGTCAGGTGGGCCGGGTGCGTCAAGTGATTTTGGATTGGCCGGTGCCCGAGGAGCCGAACGTATGGGTGGGTCGTTCGGAGGCGGACGCCCCGGACGTCGATGCGGCCGTGTATGTGACGGGTGGGGAAGATCCGCTGTGCGCGGGCGATATGGTACCCTGCGAGATCGTCGCGTGGCGGGATTACGACCTGATCGGGGTCGCGGTTGGGGAACCCATATGAAGCAGCGAACCGATGGCGATTATTGAACTGAGAGAATTGGCGAAGTCATTTCGCGTGTATCAGAAGCAGGAGGGCCTGCTGGCATCGTTGCGTGGCCTATTCCGCCGGCGGTACCGGTATGTTCAGGCCGTACGGGGGATTGATTTAGAGGTCGAGCAGGGCGAGTTTGTGGCGTTTTTGGGTCCGAACGGGGCGGGCAAGACGACCACGTTGAAGCTGTTGTCCGGTGTGATCCACCCTACTTCCGGGTCGGCTCGCGTGCTGGGCTACGTGCCCTGGAAGCGGGAGAACGCCTATCGTCGCCGGTTTGCCTTGGTCATGGGTCAGAAGAACCAGTTGTGGTGGGATCTGCCGGCGCAGGAGTCGTTTCGTTTACACCAGCAGATATACCGTTTGGCCCCGGACGTATTTCGCCGCACCCGCGACGAGTTGGCCGAGATGCTCGGGGTGGGGAGTCTGATGTCTCAGCCGGTGCGAGAGTTGTCGTTGGGCGAGCGGATGAAGATGGAGTTGATCGCGGCCCTGTTGCATTCGCCCGAGGTCTTGTTCTTGGATGAACCCACGATCGGATTGGATGTGGTGGCCCAGCACCGCATCCAGCAGTTTTTGAAGCACTATCAAGTGGAGCGGCAGGTCACCATACTTTTGACCAGCCATTACATGAAGGATGTAGCCGCTTTGTGCCGCCGCGTGGTCATCATCGCTCGGGGCGGCGTGCAGTACGATGGCTCGCTGGACGGGATTCGAGACGCGTTCAGCGGCAGCAAGATTGTCACCCTGCAGTTATCGGAGACCGAGCGGTTGGACGGGTGGCAGGCGTTTGGCGAGGTCGTGGAGGTTCAGCCCCCGCGAGTCAAGCTGCGGATTGTGCGGGGCGAGGTGCCGCGGGTACTGGCATCGATTCTGGCGACGCGTGAGGTGGAGGATGTGGCCGTCGAGGATCCGCCGTTAGAGGAGGCTTTAGCCGAGATCTTTACGCGAGTTGGCCAGCCGATCCCCACGGACGAGGCGAATTCGGTCGAGGTAGCCGAATTGGCGAAGGGAATCGCATGATCGTTCGAGCCGTCACTTGGTGGACGATTCTGCGGATCACCCTGGAAGAGCGTCTCGTCTACCGGGGGGATTTTGCTCTAGCCACATTAATGCGTTTTCTGCCCATCATCACCCAGATCTTTCTGTGGTGGGCCGTGTTCGAATCCGTGGGCGGCGGGTCGCGTTCCGAGGGCACGATCGCCGGGTACCGCTTCGAAACCATGGTCGCCTACTACTTGCTGACGATGGTCACCCGCGCTTTTTCCAGCATGCCCGGCTTGGCTTCCGGCATCGCCCGGCAGATCCGGGATGGCGAGGTGAAGAAGTATCTGGTCCAACCGGTCGACATGCTGGGGTTTTTGCTCTTGAGCCGCTTGGCGCATAAACTGGCCTATTATTCGGTGGCGCTATTCCCGTTCGCGCTGTTGTTCTACCTGACGCGGGGTTTTTTTGTGGACGGCTGGCCCGAACCCGGGGTACTGGCCGCCTTTGGGCTCTCGTTGATGCTGGCCTTTCTGCTGGGCTTCTTTCTCGAAGCCTCGTTCGGCTTGATCGGCTTCTGGTTCTTGGAAGTCACGTCGCTGCTGTTTATCTACATGCTGTTGAGCTTCTTCCTTTCGGGTCACATGTTCCCGTTGGACCTGCTGCCAGCCCCTTGGAACCAGTTGGTCGACCTTTTGCCGTTGAAGTACCTGGCCTATTTCCCGGCGGCCGTATTCTTGGGCCAGATTCAGGGGGATGAATTAACCCGTGGATTAGTGATGCAGATCGTCTGGGTGGTGCTGTTTGCCGCGACCGCACGCGTGATGTGGAATCGCGGGGTCAAGCGTTACAGCGGTTTTGGGGGGTAAGTACTGCGTTGATCAGGCGGCAGTTCGGGCTTTTCGTTGCGTATCCAGGGCCACCTGTCGGAGCTGCTGTTCCAGACGTTGTTGTTCTGCTTGCGCTTCCAGCCGCTGTTGCCAGAGTTCCCATTCTCGCGAGTTGGCCTTGGGGGTGCTGGGGAGCGTGGGGGCAGAGCTGGCCACGCGTTGGCGGAGCCGTCGGACCTCGTCCGCGCGTGCCTGCAATTCCAGGGTTTGCCGCTCCAGCAACTGCTCGGCTTCGTCCAACAATCGTTCACGGTGGTTCAATTCGGCTTGGCGCCGGTCGAGTTCTTCGGCGCGTTGCCCCAGGCTCGTGGTCAGGGCCTCGGCAGCGTCGCGTTCGGCGAGCAGGGCCAATTCTCGTTCGGTCAACCGCAATTCGGCTTGGCGGGACTCGTTTTCCCATTCGGCGACGCGGGCGTTCAGAGCCGCTTCGCGGCGATCGACTTCGCGTTGGCGGCGGTCCAACTGGTTCCGCAGATCGGCGGCGTGGGATTCGAGTTCTTCCCGAGTCAGGCCGGGTTCCTGTGCCGCTTCAAGGGAGTTTCGGAGGCGTTTTGGGGACCGCGCATCACCCGGGACACGGCTCGGCGACCGGCTGTCGTTGCCGGTTCGCACCCGCGAAATGGGTGGCAAGGGGGGGCTGGTGTCCGTCGGAGCGGCACCTTCTGGCCGTTGCTGGTTCATCCGCACCTGTCCGGTCAGTCAAAACGAGCGGGGCTTCTTCACTCAAACGAGCGTTTCTTGCGTGAAGAGAGGCCGGAGATGATTCTGTTTACAAGCCGTCCAACCCCTATCATCGGACACATGGCATGGGGGACTTAAGAGGCCTGAGCAAAGCCGTGTCGGTATCGGAGAACCCGGCCCACATAGGCGGTTTTACGAAGACTTTGAAGGGTGCGGTCCGGAGAAAGCCGCCGGATTCGCGTGCAAGAATCGCGCCGTTTGGCCGATAGTAGGTAGTCTGGCGGACGCGGTGTCCGCCGATACCCTTGAACACCCCGGGGGCACGTGCAACAATTTCAGATTCGCGCGATAAGAGCGCATCGCAGCGAGGCGGGTTCTGTTCCGAACCTGGCGTGCTGTACAACCGAGTTTAGGAGAAATGACCTCATGAAAGTTGTTCCGCTGGGCGACAACGTCGCTGTGCGGCGGCTTGAAGCCGAGGAAACCACGGCTGGCGGAGTCTTCCTGCCAGAGGGCGCGCGCAAGATACCCCTCGAGGGGAGGGTTCTCTCGATCGGCGATGGGCGTTTGCTGGCCAACGGTGCCCGGACCACCTATCAGGTTCGCGAGGGGGATCGCGTGCTGTTCTCCCCGCATGCGGGCACCGAACTGAATGTGGACAAGCAAGGGGTGCTGATCATGCACGAGGACCAGATCATCGCCGTGTTGGAGTGAGTGGCTCGGGTGGTTCGCAGTTTGTCAGAAGTGGCTTTTTTTTCTGTTTCTCTTTGTCCGGATTGACTGCCCAGCATGATCGTGACCATAGACGGGCCAGCGGGTGCCGGGAAGACCAGCGTGGCGAAGGGGCTGGCCCAGCGGTTGGGCGCGCTGTTTCTGGACACCGGTGCGATGTACCGAGCGGTGGCGTTGGCGGGTTGCCGGGCCGGCATCGATTGGCAGGCACCCTCACAGCTGGCTGACCTCGCCCG
This sequence comes from Planctomycetaceae bacterium, assembly GCA_007133715.1. GTDB lineage: Bacteria > Planctomycetota > Planctomycetia > Pirellulales > Pirellulaceae > SLMF01. The sequence goes on along the minus strand of SLMF01000540.1, from coordinate 2,387 downwards.
CTCGATGGAATTCCGTTTAGACGGCTCCCGGGTCCTCTTGGATGGTCAGGACGTGACGGATGCGATCCGCAGCAGCGAATTGCAGCCGTATATTCGTCGCGCCGCCGATGATCCCGAGGTGCGTCGGGAATTGATCCGCCGCCAACGAGCTTTCGCAGCCCGGGGCGACGTGGTGACCGAGGGGCGGGACCAGGGCACCTTGGTCTTTCCGGAGGCCGACCGCAAGTTCTTTCTGACGGCCAGCCCGCAGGAACGGGCTCGGCGACGGTTCAAGGAACTGCAGAAATGGGGGGAAACCGGCACGCTCGAACAGGTCCTCGAACAGCAGCAGCAGCGTGATCGGCAGGATCAAGGACGCCCGTGGGGGCGTCTGACTCGGGCTGCCGATGCGATCGAGGTCGACACGGACGGGCTGTCTTTGGAGCAGGTTGTCGATCGTTTGGAGCAGTGGGTGCGGAAACCGCGGCCGCCCGTCGATTCGAATGAAAACTGAAGCAGGTACGACGCGATGGCCGAACGTTCCTTGGCACAACGACTTGTGTATCGAGGCTTGCGGGTGATCCTACGTTTGATCCTGGTCACCCTGTTTGCCATCCGTTACAAAGGCCGGGAGAATATCCCTGATCAGGGTGGCCTGTTGATTTGTGCCAACCATCAGAGTTTCTTCGACCCCCCCCTGATAGGCTCTGGTTTCAATCGGCGATTGAATTACTTGGCTCGCAAGACCTTATTTCGCTTTGCCCCGTTCCGCTGGCTGATCGAGTTTTTTGACGCGATCCCGATCGACCGGGAGGGCGGCGGTTTGAGCGGTTTGAAGGAGACGCTGCGGCGATTGAAGCGTGGGGAGTTGGTGTTGATTTTCCCGGAGGGCACCCGCACCGGCGACGGTCAGGTGGCTCCATTGAAGCCGGGTTTCGTGGCGTTGGCGCGGCGAAGTCGGGTACCGCTGCTGCCGGTGGGTTTGGACGGCGCCTACGATGCTTGGCCCCGCCGGGTGCGTTTCCCGCGCCGGGCGCGGATTCACGTGTGTGTGGGTCCCCCTATCGAACCGGAGCTGGCCGCCTCGTTGCCTGACGAGGAACTGGTTGCGGAGTTGGAGCGGAGGATCCGCGTTTGCCATGCCACGGCGCGACGCGGACGGCAGGTTTGAGTCGTCAAGTAGGCGTGTGCTGCCCATGCGGGAAGAAATACCTGTGATGCAAGAGAGCCTGGGATGAGTTTCCGCGTCGATTTGGACGTCTTTCGCGGTCCCCTGGACTTGCTGCTGTACTTGGTGCGGAAGCATGAGGTCGAGGTGACCGAGATCCCGGTGGCGGTGATCACGGACCAGTTTTTCGAGTACTTGGAGATTCTGGTCGATCTGAATGTGAATGACGCCGCCGACTTCATCGAAATGGCCAGCACGCTGATGGAGCTCAAGTCGCGGATGGTGCTGCCTCGCGGCGGCGAGGAGGTCGAAGAGCTGGAAGATCCCCGAGCCGAGCTGGTCGAGCGGTTGCTGTTGTACAAGGAGTATCGGGATGCGGCCAGCATTCTGGAGGAGCGGAGTCGGCAGTGGCAGCAGCGGCTACCGCGTTTGGCGGACGATTTGCCGCCGCGACGGATCGAGCCCGCACTGCAACCGATCCAGGAAATCGAGCTGTGGGATCTGGTCAGTGCTTTTGGCCGGGTTGTCCGGGAGCATCAGGTGGTTCAGCCGGAGAGCATTGTTTACGACGACACCCCGCTGCAGTACCACATGGAGCGGATTCACCAGTTGCTGTCAGCGGAGGGGAAGGCGTCGTTTTCGCAGCTGTTCCAGGTAGGGATGCACAAATCGACGATGATTGGTGTTTTCTTGGCGATTTTGGAGTTAGTTCGCCACCACAGTGTGCGGACGGAGCAGGAGCATTTGCACGGCGAGATTTGGATTTTGCCGGGCGAGGCGTTTCACGAGCAACTGGACTTGTCGGACGTCGACAATTACGGCGGTCCGCCGTTGGCGGCGAAATCGTCCGAGTCGGGTTAAGAGGCCCTCTGAGCAACCAACCGCGTGAACACGGATGAAGCACCCCCTTCTTTAAGACCAGTTGGTGTTTATTCTTTCGAGGGAAACTGCGGTGTTTGCAGCAGGCCCCCTAAAACCCGGCGGCCTTTTTCAGTACAATCAGCGTTTTCCGTATTGCCGAGAATCCGGGGGACGGTGTCCAGGATGGCACGTTGACGCTCGGATGTTGTTGGAAACGTGTAACGGGAAGCCGAGTTTTGTCACAATCTTGAGGAGAAGTTGAGCATGACGATTAAGGTCGGGATCAATGGTTTTGGAAGAATCGGGCGTCTGGTGATGCGGATTGGCAGCCAGCTTCCGGAGATCGAGTTTGTGGGGATCAACGATCTGGTCCCGGCGG
>SLMF01000049.1 GCA_007133715.1 Planctomycetaceae bacterium | reverse complement strand
GGAGGACGTGGAGGAGGACGAGATCGAATCGCAGCTGGCTGCTCTGGCGGCGGCGGAGGCGGCCGAGTTGGCGGCGTTGGAGGAGGAAGCGGAAAAACCGCCGGTGGTCAAGTCGCGGCGGCGGAAGCGGAACGATTTGGACAGCCTGCCCACGCCCGCAACGGTGGCGGCCGCAACGGTTCCGGAACCGGAAGACGAGCTGTCCGAGGATGAGGAGGATTTGGCGGCGGTGCCGGTGAAGCGGCGTCGAGCTCGGAAGAAGCCGGACCCGCTCGAGGAGGAGGAGAAAGAGGGATTGGTCGAGGAGCCGCCCGCCAGACCGCGGCTGCGACGCCGCTCGGAGCAAGCCGCGCGGCTGGAAGTGATGCAGCGGTTGGACCTGGCCAGTCAAATGGAAGACGACGGACCCTACGATCTGCCGGACCTCGAGCTGTTGATCCCGGAAGAGGATTTTGAATTCGAGGAGCAGGAGTTGGAGGTGCGTCGCAAGGCGCGGATTTTGGAAAAGACCTTCGCCAGCTTCGGCTTCAAAGTCCGGGTGGTCGAGATCGCCACCGGACCGGTGATCGCTCAATACGAGGTCGAACTGGAAGCCGGCTTGCGTCTGTCCCGCATCACGGGCCTTTCGGATGATCTGGCCATCGCCCTCCGCGTGCCCAGCGTCCGCATCGTCGCCCCGATCCCCGGCAAGAACACGGTGGGGATCGAGGTACCCAACGAGCGGCGGCAGATTGTACGGTTGCGCGAGGTGATGGAGCAGAGCGACGGTCGGCTGCGGAAAATGCGAATCCCCCTGTTCCTGGGCAAAGATGTCTCCGGAAATCCGCTGGTCATCGATCTGTCCACCTTGCCCCACCTGCTGATCGCCGGCCGTACCGGAACGGGCAAGAGTGTGTGCCTGAACGCGATCATCACTTCGATGCTGATGACTCGCCGCCCGGATGAGGTGCGGATGCTGATGATCGATCCGAAGATGGTCGAATTGAGCGGTTACGGGCGGTTGCCGCATCTGATGCACCCGGTCGTGACGGACATGCGCAAAGCGGAAGCGATCTTGGCTTGGGCGGTCGAGAAGATGGAAGAGCGATACTCGCTGCTGGCCCGGGCGGGTGTGCGGCACATCAGCAGCTATAACCAGCTGGATGAACAGGAACTGCTGGCCCGCCTGCAACCGGAAACGGAGGAGGAGGCCGAGACCATCCCGCGGCATCTGCCCTTTATCGTGATCGTCGCCGACGAGATCGCCGATCTGATGATGACTTCCGGTAAAGAAGTGGAACAGCACATCATCCGCCTGGCCCAGAAGAGCCGTGCTGTGGGGATCCATCTGATCCTGGCCACCCAGAAACCGACGGTGGACGTGATCACCGGTCTGATCAAATCCAACCTCCCGGCACGGATCTCCTTCCAGGTTGCCAGCCGCACGGACAGCCGCGTGGTGCTGGACGAAATGGGGGCCGAAAAACTGCTGGGAAATGGCGATATGCTGTTCCTCTGGCCAGGTACCAGCATGCTGCTCCGCGGGCAGGGAACCTACTTGGACGACAGCGAGATCGAGCAGGTGGTGGACTTCGTCAGCCGGGGCGAGCAACGGTTTGTCGAGGAATTGATCAACATCCAGGTCGAGGACCCCGGCGACCTCCAGCCCGGCAGTCTGAAGAAACGTGATGAGCTGTACGAGGCGGCGGTGGACGTCGTGGTCCGGGAAGGCCGGGGGAGTGTGTCGCTGCTACAACGCTCGATGGGCATCGGCTATGGACGGGCCGCCCGGCTGATCGATTATATGGCAGAAGACGGCATCGTCGGACCGTATGCCGGTTCCCAGGCCCGCGAGGTGATGCTCTCGCTGGAGCAATGGCAGCAGATTCAGGGCGCGGCCAACGAAAACTCCCGGGCACCTGCCGAGCCACGGGTACGGCGGTCCCGCAAGCTGAGTCTCCGCGCACCGCCCCCGCGCGTGGTCGAGCCCGACGAATCCGATGACGCCTTCGCGTTGATCCAGGACGAGGAGGATGCGGACGATTTCTCGAATTATGATGAAGATGACGAACAGCCCCTGGTGACCCGCTTCCGCTAGGCTCTGCAGAAAAGGCAGAGGAGCAGAAAAGGGGTCAGGGGAGCAGAAAAGGGGTCAGGAGCAGGAGCAGAAAAGGGGTCAGGACTCAATTGTGCGAAGCACCCGAAGGGCCGTCCCGGCAATTGAGTCCTGACCCCTTTTCTGCCGCCCCTTTTCTGCCGCTTTCACTTTTTCTCACCCGCAGCACGGTGGACCATGACCCCTGAGATGATGCTCGAACAGTACCAGTTGGAATTACCCCCGGCGCCGAAAGCGGCCGGTGTCTACCGACCCCTGGTGGTCTGGGGCCCATTGGTTTATCTCTCCGGCCATCTACCCCTGCTGCCCGACGGTTCCTTGATCACCGGTCGGCTGGGTGCCGAGCTGGATTTGCAGGCCGGATATCGGGCGGCGCGCCAAGTCGGTTTGGCAGTGCTGTCCACACTCCGTGCCGAGCTGGGCAGTTTGGATCGCGTCTGGCGGATTATCAAGACCGTGGGGTTTGTCAACAGCACGCCCGCGTTTGTCGATCAGCCGGGGGTGGTGAACGGGTTCAGCGATCTGATGGCGGAGATCTTCGGTCCGGCGGCTGGCATCGGCGCACGCAGCGCCGTGGGTGCCGTGAGTTTGCCGAGAAATGTCGCGGTGGAAGTGGAAGCCCTCTTCCAGCTGGTCTTGCCCGCCGAGTCCGCGTCCGCGGGCGGAGAGGGCCGGGAAGGGAAAAGCGATGGCGTGGCGTGAACAGCGAGATTTTCTGCTCCAGTTTCTCTTCCGCCCCACGGGGGTGGGAGCGATCGCGCCCAGCTCGCGGCATCTGGCCCGGGCGATGGTCGATTGGATCGATTGGGCGGAAGTTGCGGGAGTGATCGAGTACGGTCCCGGGACGGGTGCGTTTACCGCCGACATCCTGGCCCGCTTGCCCGCCGGGGCCAAGTTCGTGGCCTTGGAGATCAATCCCACGTTCTGCGAAGCGCTCCAGCGCCGCTTCCCCGAACTGCGGCTCCACCAGCGGAGTGTGCGCGAGGTCCCGCAGGTTTGCCAGCTGGAAGGCATCGCGCAGGTCGACGCGGTGCTGTGCGGCCTGCCCTGGGCCGCTTTCTCCCACCGCGATCAGGTCGATTACCTGGACGCCCTGTTCCGCGTGCTCAAGCCGGGCGGCCAGTTCGTGACCTTCGCCTACCTGCAGGGTCTTCTTTTGCCGGCCGGACGTCGTTTCCGCCGCAGGCTTGACGAATACTTTTCCACGGTCGAATCGAGCAGGACCGTGTGGCGGAACCTTCCCCCCGCAATCGTCTATCGCTGTCGCCGCTGAGCTTCTCCGCCACCACCACCGTGAACAGCGAAGGACGCGACGTCTTGAAGCGATCCTGCACGCTCAACGGATGCTTCTCGACCAAATCGGCGTAACGCAAATCGGTACGCCAGCCGATCCGGCGAGTCAGCGGATTCAGCAGATCGACCACCGGCGCCAGCAGCCGATTCTCGCTGCGAAAGTGGTTGATGATCACCGTAAGCCCGTCCGGTTTCAGCACCCGCACCGCCTCGCACATGAATTGATCCGGGTCGGGTACCACGCTGGCCACGTGAAACGCCATCACGTAATCAAAGGCGGCGTCCGGAAAATCCAAGTTCAAGGCGTCCATTTGCCGCAGGCTGATGTGCTGCCAACCATGCTGCCGGACTTTCTTTTCCGCTTGTTCCAGCATTTCCGACGACAGATCGATCGCCGTGACTTCGGCCGTCTCCGGATATGCCTCCAGCGACAGTCCGGTACCGACCCCCAGTTCCAGCACCCTCGCCCCCGGCGGGATGTTCAAGGAACGGATGGTCCACCGGATCCGGGGACCGAGTACGCGGTCAAAGACCCGTTCATAGAGGTGCGAAAGCTGGCTGTACAGCACCCCGTCCTGCGAACTCGAATCCTCGCACTTCATCAATTATCCTCCCGGCTCGGCTCCCGCCTGTCGCTTCCGGCGTCGCGCCACCAGGCCTCCCCACACAGCGACGGCGGGAGATGCCAACACAAAGTAACCGACGATCAAGGGAACCGCCAACCCGCGGACGGCAAAAATCGCCAGCAAGGCAAAAATCAATTGCCGCAGCTGCCGAAAATCCCGGCGACCGTGAAACAATTGATTGAACACGTGCGGATAACGGATCCGCGAGACCATCAAACAGGCCAGCAACAGCGTCATCACGGGCAACCCGTAATGCACGGCCAGCAACAACGCCTGGCCCACCCCCTGCGAAAGAGTACCCATCGCGGGGTCCAGCATATCATTCAAACCCGGCAGGATGACCGCACACGAAGCCACCATCGCAGCGGCTGCGGGGGTCGGCAACCCGCTGAAGGTCGAATGCGAGTCCTCCTCACCCGTCTCCACATTGAAACGGGCCAGTCGCAGCACCGCACACAGAATGAACAGCACGGCGATCACCCACAGCAGCCGCGGATGGTACATCTGGGGAAACTGGAGCATCAGAAAGGCTGGGGCCACCCCGAAGCTGAGCACATCACACAAACTGTCCAGCTGCGCTCCGAAGTCGCTGGTCTGTTTTGTCAGCCGGGCAGCATGGCCGTCCAGCATATCAAAGACCATGGCGACAAAGATCAGCAGACCGGCAAGGAACAACGGATTCCCCACCGCCTCCGGCCCCACTTTGGCTGCGTAGGTGATACTGCCGAACCCGCACACGGCGTTCCCCAGGGTCAGCAGAGTCGGGAGCACGGCAAACACCCGTTCGCGCCGCACCCGCCGTCGCAGCCGCAAGTTGCTCTTCCGCTCGTCCGCATTCCCGTCGGTTGCCTGCGGGGAACGCAGCTCGGGACGGCTCCGCGCCGAAAACGGATTGACCGTTTGACCTCGTCGAGGTCTCTTTCGCAACGCAGCCATGATTTCCCCCCACATGCCGAATCCCAAATGCAGCGAAACGATCTGCTCGATCTGACCGGGCGACCCCTCCCGTGTTACGAATCGGAACAGCGGGCCACAATCGTGGTCCCCGCACGCACCTTCTGCCCCACCTGTACTTCGATACGCATCCCGGGCTCGCGAGGCAAGACCAACTCGGTCCGCGAACCGAACTTGATCATCCCAAACGACTCGCCCATCGCAAATTCTTCGCCCGGCCTGGCAAAACAAACAATCCGACGGGCTATTGCACCCGCAATCTGACGTACCTCTATCCGGCGGTGAGGAGCTTGGACACCCTGCAGCCGAACAACCACCTGCTCGTTCTCCCGCGCCGAAACGGCTCGCAGCGCATTCAGGAACTTGCCCGGCCGATATCGAATGCCGATCACCCGCACCTGATCCGGTACGCGGTTGATGTGGACATTGAAAACCGATAGAAAGATGCCCACCACGACAGCCGGGCCCTCGATGAATTCGTCATGTTCCACCTGTTCGATCGAGGCAATCGTACCATCTGCGGGGGAAACCAAGATGCCGGGTTCGGCCGATGGAACTCGCCGCGGGTTCCGGAAGAAGGCCAACACAAACAATCCCAAGATCGCCGGTACTCCCGCCAGCGGCCAAGAGATGAAGCCCAGCAGAACCGTCAGCAGAAGACAGACGCCGCCGAGCAGAATCACCTCTGCCAGGCCCTCGCGGACCACCGGCAAGCGGTTTCGCCACCCGAACGGGTCGTCTTGTGCCAACCAACCCCCGTCACACCGGTTCCGAAAAAACTTCAGATCCCGCGGATCGAGCACCTCATGGGGGCAACCCGCGGGGTCGCCTTGGCGTAACGCCGCCATTTTCTGCACATAACCGGGCCGTAACCGCCGCAGGTAGCCGCGACGGAGATAACCCCAAACCAGCTCCAGACGCATACACATCCCGCCACCGGGTTGAATCGAGGTCATGCGTGGGTCGAGCGGCTCGATCTCCAATTCGCAACTGGCGGTGGGGGCGGTTCCGCGCGATCTGTCTTCGGGCACTCGCATGTCTGTTCGCGACTCCTGATCTCAAAAAACTGATTCCACGACCACATAATAACAGATTCCCTCAGCTTTCCCTACGACCCCCTCCGATCGAAAATAAGGAAAAGCCCGGTTGTCGCCCCGAGGCAACCGAAACCTGGAGTGCCCGAGTCCCGGTGCGATGAGCATGGATTCCGCAAATAGCGACAAACGCCGCAGACGGTCACGCGAGTCTTCGGACCAGTCGGTCAAGGCGGCGGGTCCCCAATCGGAGTACCGCACACCCGACCGCCGAGCCGTTACCGGCGGGAAGATCCCTCCGATTGCGGCCGAGGCGTTTCCGTCGGCCGAACCGATGCCGCCCCCGCGGGTGGTTCGCGAACGGCCCGGCACGCAGCCGCCTGGGGCACTCCCGGTCGCAAAACCAATAACCCCTGAGGTGGGTTCAAGTGACATCCGGAAGCGGCGGCAGGTTCGGCGACAAGTCCCGGCTTGGGGACTCGCCATTTTTTTTGTCCTGGCGCTGGTCACTCTGGCAGGCGTCACCCGCTGGATGGTCCAAGAACCGGTTCGCGATACGGGACG
>SLMF01000573.1 GCA_007133715.1 Planctomycetaceae bacterium | reverse complement strand
TGGCGGATCATGCCCACGACGAACGGCTCTTCAACACCGGCCAGCAGGACATCGCCTACCGGCACTTCTTGGACTGGCTGGGCGGACTGCTCTCCGACGAGATCGGCGTGCTGTTCAATCCCCACGATCCGGCCAACCGGCTGTATCCCCGCCAGAAGACGCTGGATGATCTGCTGGCCCTTGAACGACCAGGAACTGGCAGGGACCCTTCAGGACGAGCGCGCGTTTATCGAAGACAAGGTAAGCATCTGCCAAGAAATAACAGTCGCACTGCTCGGCGCGGGTCTCTGACCCCGCCGCATGGCCAACCTCGCTGACACTGCTCGGCGCGGGTCTCTGACCCCGCCGCATGGCCAACCTCGCTGACATGGCTCAAGGAACAGACTATAATGGCGGGAGATGGCGAAAGGCCCAACTCTTACTGATCTGTCGTCTGGATGACTCATGTACTATACGTTTGCTTGCCCAAATTGTGGGAAGAGCCTGAAGACCCGTGAAGACAGTGCTGGGCGGAAAGCCCGTTGTCCCTACTGTCGCACCAGCGTGACCGTACCGGCCTCGCCGGCAGCCGAAACGCCGGAAGAAACGGGCTCGTCGGTCCTGGATTTCGCTCGTCCGGGCGTGGGGCCGCGGGCCAAATCCCGCGCCCAGACAGAACAGCACAGCGGGATGGCCGACAGTATCGACAGCACCGGTGTGCCCATGCTGTGGACCGCTGTCGGGGGGTTCCTGCTGACGCTAATCTTCTACATGCTGCTGTTCCCGCTGCCCGATATTTACCTCCGCCAGTTGTTCTACGAACGCGGCTGGGTTACCCCGACCGAAGCGTTCTTGCTGTTCTGGTCGGTCACGATCCTGGGCTTCAAGGGCCGCAAACTGCTGCAGCAACGCGAGTCGATGCTGTTGGATGTGCTGCCCGAGTCCCTCTCTCGCGATATTTCGGTCGACAAAATCGAGAAATTCGTCGAGCACGTGCACCAATTGCCGGTCGATACGGGGTTCAGTTTTCTGACCCAGCGGGTGCTTCGCGGGCTGGAACACTTCCGGGTTCGCCGCAGCACGGCCGAGGTGGCCACGGTGTTGAGTTCCCAATCGGAGATCGATGCCCATTCGGTCAGTTCGAGTTATGCGTTGCTGAATGTATTCATCTGGGCCATTCCCATTTTAGGTTTTATAGGAACCGTCCAGGGGTTGGGCTCGGCGGTCGGCAGTTTGGGGGTGGCCGATGCCACGGATGTTGAGGGCATTCGCGAGTCGTTGGGCACGATCACCGGCGGTTTGGGGATCGCATTCGACACCACGTTGGTCGCTCTGATCATGAGCCTTCTGCTCAAGTTCCCGGCCAGTTCTTTGCAGAAATCCGAGGAGGATCTGTTGAACTGGGTGGACGAGTACTGCAACGAGAACTTGCTGAAGCGTTTGAAGGAGGACCGGGACGCGGCACCGCGTGACGAATTCAGCCGCCGCTTGCAGCAGGCGATCGATGCGGCGATGGTCAGTCATCACGCCGAGTTGCGGTCATGGAGCACCAAGTTGTCGGAGATTGGCGGCAAGTTGACGGCGGAGGTACTGAAGGGATGGGGGGTGATTCAAGAGGATCTACAGCAACAGCACGGGCATCGGCTGGAGCAGGTGAATCAGGCGGTGGAGCGATTTTGCGGGGTCCTGCAGCAGTTGTCGGAGAACGCCCGGCAGTTGGGCGAACTGCAGCAGGCCCAGCGGGAGCAGGCGGCGGCGTCCGCAGCGGCGTTAGACGCGGCCGTGCAGCGGGTGGAACAGCGGGCGGAGAAGCGGCTGCAGGGGCTGGACGCGGAAGTGCGTCAGGCTTTCGAGAAGACGCAGCTGCTGCTGGCCGAATTGACCGACGGCACGACGGCGGCCCAGCGGGCGGTGAGCGAGGCGACGCAAGCTTCCACCGAATCCGCCACCCGCTGGATCGGCGGACTACAGGACGGCCTGCAGGGCCTGAATCGCGTGCTGGGCCAGTTGGGCGAAAAACAGGTTGTCATTCGGGGAGAATCGGTGCCCCAAAAAAGGTGGAGTCTGTTCGGCCGACGCAATCATAACTCTCCGAGCTGAATGTCGGGAAGAAAAACAGACCTGCGGGCTGCATACCATGAAACAGAATCTGGACGACGCCGTTTCCCTGTTCCCCTTCCTGGATATCATGGCCTGTCTGATCGGCATCCTGGTGCTGCTGATCACAGCGGTCGTGCTGGCGCAGATCTCGCAGAACGTGGAAGAAGTCGCCGGGAAACGCTCGGCCGCCGAAGCCCAACGGATGGCCCACCGCTATCGCCAGATCGCTCAGCAGGTGGAAGCGGATCGCGAAAAATTGGAAGAACTCCAGCAAGAACTCCGGGAAGCGGAAGAGTTGAAGGCCGAGCTGGAACAGGTGGTGGCCCAGATCGAGCAGCTGGAGACCGAGCAGGAGGAGCAGATCGAACAGCAGCGGGAACTGCTGGCCGAAAAACGCGAGGAGCTGGAACAGTTGGAGCTGCAGATCGCGGAGATGGGGGAGCAGCAGGCCGAGTTGCTGGCGCAGATGGCCGAATTGGAAACCGTGCCCGAACCGCACGTGCGGATCGTGCCCAGCGGCACGGGCTATCATCTGACGCCGACCTTTATCGAATGCACGGGAGACAGTTTGGTAGTACATCGCGAAGGGGAACTCGAACCGTTGCGGCTGCCGGTCCGCGGGTTGGCGAGCAACGAGACTTTCCTCGCACTGTTGGAGCGGGTGCGTGAGCAGCCGCGGGGCACGATCGTGTTCCTGCTGCGTCCCGACGGCATCGCGACTTACAATACGGCTCACAATCTGGCCCGTCGCAACTACGTACCGAACGGCAAATTGGCGGTCGCGGGCTATGGCGACATCGACCTGAGCCTGTTCCAGCCGGGAGGAGCCCCATGAAAGCCCGCCGCCCGCACGAGGGCATGAATCTGGATTTCCTGATGGATACTCTAACCAATGTGGTGGGCATCCTGATCCTGATCCTGGTGTTGAACAGTCTGAACATCCGCCAGGCGGTCGAGCGGATTCGGGAAATGGACCCCAGCCAGTTTGGTGTCAGCGCCGAGCAGCTGGAGGAGGTCGAGCAGCAGTTGGCGGAGCAGCGGACGTTGTTACGCGAGTTGGGACCGCAGACGTTCGGTCTGGAGGCTCGCATGCTGCAGGACCAGACGGAGCTGGAGGCCAAGCGGGAGGAATTAGAGGAACGGGAGCGTGAGCTGGCCGAAGCGATTCCCGAGGAGCCGCCTGACGAGTTGGCAGAGATCGAGGAGCGGCAGGACGAATTGGAGGAGGAATTAGCGGCGGTGACTGCCGAGCGGGACGAGCTTCAGCAGCGTCTGGAGGCTTTACCGACGATTGAACCGCCGCCGGAGATGATTGTGCGTCTGCCCAATCCGCGCGCCGCGCCACCCGACTCGCGCCCCGCCCGTTTCGTGTGCCGCGACGGCGGTGTGGTGTTGTTTGACCCCGAGCGGCTGTTGGAGGAGGCCCAACGTTTGATTGCCATTCGGCTCCGTCCCCAGCTGGGTCAGGCGGGGCTCGAGGGCGAAGTGGACTGTGAGCGGCTGGTGGCGGAATACAACCGGCAGCCCGCCGCGGATCGCAACTTCCGCACCCGCTTGGCCTTGGAAAACTGGCTCTTCTTTCTGTACTTCGAACTCGAGGAACCGGGCGAGAATATCGAGCGTCTCTCGCGGCACAATTCGCGGTACCGGCAGGCCCTCCGCCGCCTGCCCACGCAGAACCAGTTTGCTCAGTTTTTGGTCTGGGACGACAGTTTCGATGTGTATGTTGCGGCACGTCACTGGTGTGACCAACAGGACGTGTTGGCGGGTTGGGTCCCGCAGACGCAGGAGCACATTTGGCGGACGCGGCTGAATATATCGGTGAACTGCCGGGGCAAGCCGAAACCGAAGCCTCCGCAGGAACCGCCCCCTCCGCCCAAGGAGCCACCGAAGCCAGAAGAGCCAGAAGAGCCGAAGGAGCCGGTCAAGCCACCACCGCCCTTACCCGTCGACGTGATCGACTGAACTCCCCGCGCGCGTCGGTAGCCTGCGGCCATCAATAGATACAATGACCCGCTTCTACCGCACGCGGTTCGTCGTTCGAGTGTGCCGCGATTCAAGACGTACTCGTTGCGTCCGGTGGAAGGGATTGCGAGCGACGAGCTGAAGCGAAAGTTGAAACGTAGCATCTGCCAAGAAATCACTGTCGCACGGTTCGGCGCGGGTCTCCGTTCCGGCGGACGGCGCCGCGTTGTTGGTGGTGGCTCCGGCGGATGGTGTCGTGCGCCGCGAAGGCCGAGCAGAACCTTGAATCCGACGAGAGGCCACCATGAACCCGTTTCGATTGCTCCTGTCCGCAAGAAGTTGCATCGTGAACTTGGTAATCAGTCGCCGCGGGTTTGCGGCCTTGGCCGGTGCTGTGGGGCGATGCGCCCCGGGCGGAGCGCGCAACACACTGCTCTGCGCCGGTCTGGTGCTGCTCAGCGCAGGACCCACGCAAGTTCTGGAACCGATCGACGATACCGACGCCGGGGAACTACTCCGCTATTCACCCGGCTGGACTCGCTGGGAGGGAAGCCAGCCGCGGGGCGGAACGCTGCATTACGCCAACCGGCAGGGAAGCTTCTTGGAACTGACGTTCCGCGGCACGGCCGTGCACTTGCTGCACAAGGTGGGGCCCGATTGCGGGATCGCGCGAATTACCGTCAACGGCCAACCGGCCACGACGGCCGAGTTGGATACCTACTCGCCCGAGGTCGATTGGAACCGCCGCACGTTGCTGGCCGACGGGTTGCCCGAGGGCGAGCACGTCGTGCGCATCGAGGTGACCGGGCGGAACGACCCGCGGTCGACCAACCGTTACGTGCAGGTGGTCGGGTTCGACGTGGACGACGTTGGCTGGCACCGCCGGGCGGGCGAGTTGGCCGAACTGCGACGGCGCGAGCAGGAAACGCGGCTGGGCGAATACCGCGGACGCTGCCCGCCGATCGTCTTCGTCAAGCGGCACCACTTCCGCCGACCCGGCGCGGCGGGCGTGCTGCTGGCGTGGGACGTCTTCTCGCCCGGCGGCGGCATCTATGCGCTCGATCCCCAGAATCCCGAACAAGGCGAGCGGGAAATCTTCCGCGATGACCGCGGCGTCGTGTTCGATATGAGCCTCTCCTACGACGCCCGAAAACTGCTGTTCTCCTGGATGGACTTGAGCGAACCGGGCGGTGATTCGTTCCATATCTACGAAATCCACATCGACGGCACGGGCTTGCGGCAGCTTACCCACGGGCCCTATCACGACGCCTGGCCCGTCTACCTGCCGGATGGGCGCATCGCCTTCGTCTCCACTCGCGTCGAATCGTACTCGATGTGCCAGGACGCACCGGCCTCGGCCCTGTACGTTATGGAATCCGACGGCAGCGGCATCCGCCGCATCCAATTCGGGACGCTGGCCGACCTGTCGCCCCATGTGCTCGACGACGGTTCGATCCTGTTCACACGCTGGGAGTACCAGGACAAGAGCGTGTTCCCCATCCAGAGCCTCTGGACGATCAACCCGGACGGTACGCGGCTGAACCTGTTCTACGGCAACACGATCACCACGCCCAACACGATCTGGCAGGCGCGGCCGATTCCGGGCACGCGAAAAGTCCTCTGTACGCTGGCTCCCCATCACAACAACCCGGTGGGGGCCATCGGCGTTCTCGACCGCTACCTGGGCGTGGAGAATCCACGAGCGCTGCGGAATCTGACGCCGGAGATACCGTACGAGGCCACGACCGACCCCGATTGGCGGCCCGGCGACCGGCTGTTCCCCTGGTCGTACCGCGATCCCTACCCGCTGGACCGCGACCTGTTCCTGGTCTCGCACGGTTGCCAGCAGTTACAGCGTTACCGGCTCTTTTTGCTGGACGACCGCGGCGACAAGGTGCTTGTGCACGAAGACAGCCAGCTTTCCTGCTTCAACGCGATCCCACTCGTGCCGCGGCGTCTTCCTCCGCGCCTGCCGTCGCATGAGCCGACCGGCGACAATTACGGGACGTTCCTGCTGGCCGACGTGTACCAGGGGCTTACCGGGGTGCCCCGCGGCAGCGTCCAGCGGCTGCGCGTCATGTCGACCGAACCGAAGCCCATGAACAACCGGGGGGCCCGGGCCTACTACCACGGGCACGACATCGTCGACCCGGTGATCGGGGCTGGCACGTTTTACGTCAAGCACAACTTCGGCACGGTACCGGTGGAAGCCGACGGCTCGGCGCATTTCAAAGCCCCGGCTGGCCGCGAACTGTACTTCCAGGCGCTCGACGCCCGGGGCCGCGAGCTTTCGCGCATGGGCTCGCTTACCCAGCTGATGCCGGGGGAACAACAGAGCTGTATCGGGTGCCACGAACCGCGAGCTTTCGCACCGCCGTCGGAAAGCAACCTGCCCACGGCCTTCCGCCAGCCGCCGGTTGCCATCCAGCCGCCCGCGTGGTGCGCCGGGCCGGTCGATTTCGTCGGCCAGGTGCAGCCCGTACTCGACAGGCACTGTACCGAATGCCACAGCGGGCTTGATCCGGCGGCCGGGATCGATCTG
>SLMF01000428.1 GCA_007133715.1 Planctomycetaceae bacterium | reverse complement strand
GGGCAGAAATCGGCTTCCCCGCCGAACCGGTCAAAATTCTCCGGAATTCTGCAACTTGGCGGCCAACAAGAGAGAATCTTTGTCGCGATTTCCCCTGATCCCTGCAACCCCGCCCTGAAACACCGCCGTTCCCCCGCCCCGCAAGGGTCTCAAATAAATCAGCCAGGGCAACGCCCGGGGCAAGGCCCCCAACAGGTGCCCTCCGCTGGGCTCGAAAGGGTCTGGTTTGGGCAGAAAAGCACCGTTTTTCCCCACAGGTCGGTTGCCGTGACGGCTCTTTTTTCGACAATGGTCAATCGGGCCACGAGGACACACAACCTACCGCCCGATGGCGGGCGAGCGGAAGCACGCGGGGCCTTTACCGATTTACCCTGTAGGTCAGAGGAAACCGTTGCATGGATCTTCATGATTTGACGCGTCAGTTGCATATTTCGGCGACATCGAAAATCGTCATGGTCGTCGCAGACGGCCTGGGCGGCTTGCCCAACGAACCGGGCGGCAAGACCGAGTTGGAAGCTGCTCGCACACCCCATTTGGATGATTTGGCGGCCCGCGGAGTGCTGGGAGCCAGCCTGCCGATCCTGCCGGGAATCTCGCCGGGTAGCGGACCGGGGCACTTGGCGCTGTTCGGTTACGATCCGCTGCAGTTTGTGATCGGGCGTGGCGCGCTGGAAGCAACCGGTATCGGCTTCGAATTGCAGGACGGCGACGTGGCCATTCGCTGTAATTTCTGCACGCTGGATGCCGATGGCAACATTTCGGACCGCCGCGCGGGGCGGATCGCGACCGAAGCGAGCGCGCCGCTGGCCATGCGTTTGCGTGATGTGCAGATTCCGGGTGTCGAGATTTTCGTCGAACCCGTCCGCGAGCACCGTTTTGTAGTCGTCCTGCGCGCCGCCGGGGGACTGGCCGGCAACGTCCGGGATACCGACCCACAGGCGACAGGGGTCCCCCCGTTGGATCCGGTGGCCGATGACCAAGCGAGCCAGCGGACCGCGGAGATCGCCGCGGAATTCCTCCGGCAGGCCAAGCTGCTGTTGGCGGATCAGCCGAAAGCGAATTTCCACACCATGCGGGGTTTCGCCGAAAAACCCCAGCTGCCCTCCTACCTCGAAGTCTATGGCCTGCGGGCCGCTGCCATCGCCGTCTACCCCATGTACAAAGGCCTTGCTCGCCTGGTCGGGATGGATATCGTCGGCGATGCGCAAACTCTGGATGACCAAATCGACTTGTTGCAATCTAGTTGGAAGAACTATGACTTCTTCTTCCTGCACTTCAAGTATACGGACAGCACGGGCGAGGATGGCAATTTCCCGGCCAAGGTCGAGCGGATCGAGCAATTGGACGCGGTGATGCCTCGCATCCAGGCCTTGAATCCCGAGGTCCTGATTGTCACGGGCGACCACAGCACCCCGGCTTATCTGAAGAGCCACAGCTGGCATCCCGTTCCCACGCTACTGGCTTCACACTGTTGCCGGCCGGATCCCGAGACCCAGTTTGCCGAAAGCGCCTGCATCCGCGGCGGATTGGGCCACTTCGAAGCCAAGTACCTGATGAGTTTGGCCTTGGCCAACGCCGGACGCTTGGGAAAATTCGGCGCTTGACGGCAGCCGTTCACAACGGCCGGAAACGCACTCGCAAACGTTCGGGTTCCCGTTCCACGGCATAACCGGAAAAGCTCGCGGGCCCGATCCGCGGGCCGAGATCCTCGCCCTCCGGCGGCAGCATCAAGGCGGGTACATCGTACAGAACGATCCCGCCAAAACGGAGGGTGGACAGCGTGATGCGACGCGCCGGCAACCGACGTCGGTTACCCCACGACAGCTCGACTAACTCGCCCTGCTCCGAATACGGCACACCCGCCGATTCCACCAGTGTGGCAGGCAACAACGTCTCCTGCGACTCCTCGTCCCACGTAAATACCGCGGGCACACGCTCATGCATGATCCCGCCGAAACGCATGCGGTCGCTCTGCTGATAGAGGGGCACCCAGTCGGTAAACACCAATGCTTCGTGACGTTCGAGTCGTTTGACCGGAATGTCATACCCCTTGCGGCGTGGTCCAAGTCGATGCTGCTCACCCTGCGCTCGCAGAGCCCGCGTGACGTGGGGGTCGTTCGCCAGGCGTTCGTAATCGCAACGCAGCTGTTGGTGAAGGCGGCGAATGGAGAGCACCGACAGGGCCAGTCGGAGGCGGTGGTCGGTCAGCTGGACCAGCAACGCGCGGACGGGCGCCACGCCCGGCAGCTTGCCCGGTTCGACTCCCTGCGATGCCAGACGCCGCAACTGGCGTTCCCACTGCGGCCGTTGCGGGTCCCCGGTCGGAGCCTGGGCCAGCTTCTCCCGCAAGGCCTGACTTTGCTGTCGCGTGGCTTCCCACAGCACAAGGTTCTCTGTCGCCGCCGCGGTCAGGTCAGCCTGGAGCCGCAGGATGCGACGGTGCAGCGGCTCCAGCTCGCCCAACAGACTTTGCAGCCGGAACTCGTCCTCCAGCAACCACACCGACGTTCCTTCCAGTTGCCGCAGACCGGCCCGCTGCAGAACCCGTTCCTCGGCCGAGATTTGCAGCGGCGAAGTCCCGACCAGCACCGCTCCCCAGGCGAGCAGCCACCGTATCGCGGGGATCGTCCACGCTCGCTTGTCGGAAACAGGGGGTGACATCGGAAAAACTGGCATGATCCACCGACCCGGGCCACGGTTCGTCCCAAGTTCGTTCCAAATGACTCCTGGCCATTCTAGTTGCACAACGCGATTCGTCGATATCAGGCGAAGTACGCGGGCATCACGGTCATCGCGCGGGCAGTTTCAACGTACCCCCCCTTCCGTAGTCGGCACGATCGTGGGCCAGGCGAGGAGGTAAAGCAGATGTGGCGTTCCTTTTTCTTGGCTATCGGCATCACCCTCTGCATCCTCGGGATCGAGTTTCTGGTGATTGACGAAGCGATCGTCACCCGCGCGCCGGCCCATGCGGTGCTGGCAACGGGGGAGAACAGCGGCAGTCAACAGATCAAAGTCCAGGAATGGATGCCCTGGAGTTTTCTCTCGGCCGGGGCGGTGATCATCCTCTACACGTTCACACTTCCCAAACGGTTTCACTCTTGAGTCGCGTTACCGGCCCACCGCCCAGCCATCGGGCAGCACCGCTCCCTTGGTCAGCACCAGGATCCCGTCGCGGATGATCCAATCGCACTCCTCGGTGCCATCAGCCTCTTCTGGGCTGTCCTGCACGTCCGGGTCGAACTGGATGCGGACCTCG
Source organism: Planctomycetaceae bacterium (assembly GCA_007133715.1). Lineage (GTDB taxonomy): Bacteria > Planctomycetota > Planctomycetia > Pirellulales > Pirellulaceae > SLMF01. The sequence goes on along the minus strand of SLMF01000428.1, from coordinate 3,345 downwards.
GCGCCGATCCGGCAATTCTTATCGATAATGGCATTTTCGATGTGCGTCCCTGCTCCGATCCCGATGGGCGGCTTGTTCGGATCCGGTGCGTTTCCCTCGTCCCCCTCGTCCTCGTAGAAGTCGGCCCCCATCAGGATCGAGTTGCGAATCGTCACGCCGGGCCCGATGATGCACCGCAAACCGATGATGCTGTTTTCGATCACGGCCCCGGCCCCAATTTTGCAACCGTCGGCCAGGAGACTGCGACGCACCTGGGCGCCATCCACCCGCGTCGGGGGTAAAAAACGGGCTCGCGAGTACACCGGGGCATGCGGGGCGGCCAGCTCAAAGGGTGCCTTGGGGTCGACCAGACTGAGATTCGCATTGTAAAACGACTTGATCGTCCCAATGTCTTCCCAATACCCGTCGAACAAATAGGTGTGCACGTGGTGTTTTTCAATCGACTGCGGAAACAACTGGCGGCCGAAATCCTCCACACTGCTGGACTCGAGCACATCGACCAGAGCGTCTCGATTAAACAGGTAGATGCCCATGCTGGCCAAGCAGTCGCGGCCGCGGCTGTCGATCCCGTGTTCTTCCAGCCATTGAGGTGGGAGCACCACATCCTTCAGCTCCGCGTCGGTTTGCGGTTTCTCCACAAAACCCATGACTCGCCCGCTCGCATCGGTGCACATGATCCCCAAACTGGCCGCCTCCTCACGCGTGGCAGGCAACGCCGCAATGCTGGCCTCCGCGCCGCTCGCCACATGGCTCTCCAGCATCTTCTGATAATCCATGCGATACAGCTGGTCACCGGAAAGGATCAACACGTGCTCGATGCCCGGCTGTTGCAGGTAGCGGAGATTCTTGCGGACGGCATCCGCCGTCCCCTGATACCAATCCGAAATGGCATCGCCCGTCTGCTGGGCCGCCAATAACTCGACAAAACCGCCATCAAACTGGTCAAACCGATACGTCTGGCGAATGTGGCGATGGAGACTGACGGACATGAACTGTGTCAGCACGTAGATCCGGTTGATCCCGCTGTTCAGGCAATTGGACAGGGGGATGTCGATCAGACGGTACTTGCCGGCCAGCGGCACGGCCGGTTTGGCGCGGTACTTGGTCAGTGGGAACAAGCGTGTGCCGCGACCACCCCCCAACACAAGGGCAATCATTTTCTTCTTCATGGTACCTCCTCCGACCCTGGCGAATCCCGTTACCGAGTTGTCATAGCTTAGCAGCTCCCGTTCCGCTGCGGGAGAGGGGATGGTGGGGCGAAGTCCCCCCACGCAGCCCCGCTCCGCCATCCCGCTCTCAATCTTGACACACAGATCCTCCGTGTTAAAATCGTTCCGGCGAGGTACCCGCCATTTCATCCTGGCCTTGGAAGGACTTGCTCACCGCCATGAAATGCGACAAGTGCGAGAAGCAGGCGACGTTTCACATCACCGAACGGGTGGGGGACGAAGCGGAATGGGAGGAACTCCATTTGTGCGAACACTGCGCCCGCGACTACTTGAGCAAGCCGGCCGAGCCCGATGCGCAGGCGAACATGGCCAGTGCCTTGGCCCAGCAGTTGAAGTTGGGCCAGACGGCCGAGGATCTGGCTCGACTGGATCGGCAGAAATGCCCAATCTGCGGGGTCTCGTTTTACGAGTTCCGGCACCAAGGCCGTTTGGGGTGCCCCCATGATTACGTGTGCTTTGAAAAACAGCTGATGCCCCTGATCGAAAGCATCCACGGCGAAACCACGCATACAGGGAAACGGCCGCGACGTGCCGGACATGACATCGATAAACAGACGCGCTTGATCCGCTTGCGGCGGGACATGCGCGACGCGATCCAGGCCGAGGATTACGAGCGTGCTTCCGTGTTGCGTGACGAAATCCGAAGCCTGGATGCCGCAGGAAGCGACGAGGGCCGAGAACCGCTAGTCAGTTAGGAACCGTCTGTGGTAAAGCTTGAAGAACTCGCAGGAAAATGTGGCGAGTGGTTGCGAGGTTCCGGACCGCACTCGGACATCGTGGTCAGTAGCCGTATCCGTTTGGCCCGCAACGTCGCCGATTTCCCCTTCATGCGCAAATGTACCGGCTTGGACCGGGCGTCCATCGAACGCTCGCTCCACGAACGGCTGGGCCGAATCACCGATTGGGAGAATGTCTCCTATATCGATGTCAACGCCCTGGACGAAACCGATCGCCAGTTCCTGGTCGAACGGCAGTTGATCAGCCGCGAACTGGCCGATGCGGATGGCTCCCGCGGGGTGCTGGTCGACGCCAACGAAAAATTCGCCGTGATGTTGAACGAGGAAGATCACCTGCGGATCCAGGTGATGCACAGCGGTCTGGACCTGAAAGGCGCCTGGGAACGGATCAACGCCCTCGACGATCAGATCGAGGCCCACGCCACCTACGCCTTCCACGATCGCCTGGGCTACCTCACCGCCTGCCCGACCAACGTGGGCACGGGGATGCGGGTCAGTGTGATGCTGCACATGCCGGCCCTGGTCCTGACCCGCCACCTGGAACGTGTCTTTCGCGGCTTGCACCGCATCAGCTTGGCCGTCCGCGGACTCTACGGCGAAGGCTCCCAGGCAATGGGCGATTTCTACCAGATCAGCAACCAAATCACCCTCGGAAAAAGCGAGTCCGAACTGATCGAACAGGTGGCCGAAGTCGCCGAAATGCTGATCGAATACGAACGGAAAGCGCGTACCTATCTGGTCGAAAACGGACTGAAAGAATTGCACGATCGCGTCAGCCGCGCCTTCGGGGTGCTCTGCACCGCTCAGACAATCAGCAGCGAAGAGACGATGAGTCTGCTGTCCAGCGTGCGGATGGGCGTCAACCTGGGATTGATCCGAAACGTCGAAATCCCGACCGTGAACAAGCTGTTTATCCACACCCAGCCAGCTCACCTGCAAAAACTCCGCGGCAGCGCGCTGAGCACCGCGGATCGGAACATCGAACGGGCTCTGTACCTGCAGGATCACCTCCGCCAATCGCCGCAGGACGAGCGGACCGAGAATAACTGAGTTCAGACCGCAGCCCGCTGACCCCACGCGCCTCCCGTGAACGAAACCTATCACGCTCCTCCTTTCCGCCGCAGGCAGGGGGTGGTGCAAGCCGGTTCATGGTCACTCCTTTGCGGCCCGAGTCAACCTCTCCGCTGAGGTCGGGATCACCGAGACCGACGCGGTCTCGTCAGGGGCTCTTCGTTCACTACGACACTATACCGTGTATCGGTTTATATCAAGGCCGGAGCAGTTGGGTTGCCGTCAGCCCGAATTCGGTCGATAATCCAGCAAAACCGTCTGCCGAGACTCAAGGGAGAGCGTTTTGCCTTATCAGCGAGAAATCAGCC
>SLMF01000271.1 GCA_007133715.1 Planctomycetaceae bacterium | reverse complement strand
TGCAAAGCTCAAGACCCATACGATCGCCACCGATAAGACAAACATCGAGCAAAGCACTTCTCGTGCGCCCGGCGGCGAGGTGCCGGAAGAATACGGGCGCCAGGATGAACGGGACGCCGAACCATGAGCAGAGCCGACGTGCAGCAGAACCAGGTGTCGAGCGGTATCGAGACGCTGGGCGACTGGCAGGGCAGTTTCCCGAATGATTTGCAGCGGATCGAGGTATTGGTCCGGTTGCCGGATATGAGCGTTACGCCGACGGCGAGTTCTCGTCCGAGGGCGGATGCGGTGTCGGCAGGCGGCACCTGCGGGCCGCCGGAGCGGGAGGAGCGGGCATCTCCGGTACCTGCCGGGGGGTCTGGTTGGATTCCGGATTGGAATTGTCCGCAATGGGCTGACAAATTGCGTCCCTGGGGCCAAACGGCTCAGGCGGCGGCGGCGGTCGCGGTGCTGCTGTTGATCGTGATCGCCCTGCTCTTGATTCGTGGGCCAGGTGGCGAGGAACCCCGCCCGGCCGCGCTGCCACCGCCGCAGGAGGAAGGCAACCCGCAGCTCGCATTACCGATGAGCCCCCAGGAACGGGCGGTCGGTTTTCAGGACTTGCCGATCATCCCGCTGTTGCCCCAGACGCTGAACCCGCGGGAGATTTATTCCGGGGTGAGTTCACAAGCGGGGCACCCCGCAGACGGGCAGGGGACGTCTGCCGCGAACGCCCAGCGAGCGGCCGCTTCGGCCGGCCCGGCGGAGGAACCGGCGGATCGCCAGACGCCCGAGGCCGCTGCGGCCGAAACAAGCTCGAAAGGAGAGCGGGCGGCTGAGGAAGCGTCGAACCAGCAGGAACCTTCCGCCTCGGCCGACGTTGCCGAACCACGACGCCCGTCGTCGGCAGAGTTGGCGACGGGAGCATCTGCGTCGCAGGAGCCGTCGTTGGCGGAGAGTCGGTCCGGTGAGGCTTCGTCGGCGGGCGAGGAGGCGGAGGTGCCGCGGGCAGCGAGTTCTTCTCAGAACCGGCACGAGGAAACGTCGGGCGAGCGTTTGGCGGAGCGGGCGGACGAGTCGCCACAGAGGGAAGCGGGCGAATCGGCCCCGGCAATTGCCCCTCCCCCCGCTCCCTCGTTGGAAACTCAGTTTACACAGCATTCGGGCGCGGCGGATGGCTCGTCGCGTGGAACCGCATCCCCCGTCGATCACCGCTCCTATCCGGAAACGAATCCGTCCAGTTATCGCTATCCCAGCACTTACCATCGGCTGTTCTTTCCTGCGGGAACGGAGTCGGCGGGTACGCAGGGCGTTCCCTCCCGCGAGACGCGCAGCATTTACGAACCGCCTTCGAATACCGCGCGGTTGCAGCCTCAGCTGGAACCGCCGCCATTGCGTTAGCGACGGCCGAGGTTCCAGGTATCGGGAGAGAGCCATGAGTTTATCGGACAGAGCATTCATCAAGGCGTACCGGAAGGAGAGTCCTGCGGCTTATCAGCCGGAGGTACCCGAGCCGGGTCTTCCGCCGGGCGCGTATATCGAGGTTCCTGGGGTTCCCGAAGCCGATTCCGAGGTAGCTGTTTCGGCTCGGTCGCAGGCGTTGCAACACCGGATCGACAGCGCGCATGACTCGGCGGTACCCGCACCGCATATCGGCCGGAGCCGGGAGGCGGCGGGTGCGGGTTCTGCAGCGGCGGCGCACCGCGTGCCGCGCCCGCCCGAATTCGGTTCACCGCAGCCGTCGGTTCCCGAGTCGCCGCCCTTTTTGGCGGATTGGGAAGTCGATCGGTTTGTTTGGCCTGAGATTTGCAAGAAGTTGCTGAGTTCGGAGGCGGCTTACTTTCGAGCGGTGGGGGAACAATTGCGGTCGCTGGCGCGGTCGAAGCGGCAGGTGCTGATGATCGGCGGTTGCCGTCGCGGCGAAGGTCGCACGACCATGGCGTTGTGTCTGGCACGCAGTGCGGCGCGAGCCGGCGTTTCGGTCGGGTTGATCGACGGTGATCTGGGAAATCCGCGGTTGGCAAGCCGCTTGGGGATCGATCCGGCTTACGGCTGGCTCGAAGTCCTGGCGGAGAAGACCCCGCTGGAAGAAGCGGCAGTCCGCTCGTTGGAAGAGCCGGTCACGTTGTTTCCCCTGACCCAATCCAGCGCAGTGGAGCCGGGGTTGGGCGAGAACCCGTTGCTTCCGCTGGTTCCCAGGATCGCGGGCCATTTTCCGCTGGTGATCGTCGATCTGGGGCCCCGGACGGTGGAAACGACGCGTGAAGCTGCGGGTCGCGAGCGGCCGCGGATGATGGCGGTGGTCCTCCGCGATGTGCGTCACACCCCCGCAGGCGAAGCACAGCGACAAGCGCGGCAGCTGGGGGAGCGTGGGATCGAGACCTGGGGTATCGTGGAGAACTTTCATTCCGCCTGAGCCGCTTGCGAGGGAAACCGATGTATCATGCCTATTGGAACCTGGAGCGCCGGCCGTTCGAAGAGGACGATCAGGCGATGTTCTACTATCCGGTCGAGACCCACCAAGCGACGCTGTTAAAGCTGCATTACGTCTTGGAGAATCGTCGGAGCGGCGCGGCGCTGGCCGGTCTGCCCGGATTGGGAAAGACCCGTCTGGTACGGATCCTGCTGGACGATCTGGAAGCCAGCTGGGAACCTCGCATCCACGTGCGTTTTCCCCGCCTGGAACCGGACCAGCTGGTCGCGTATCTGGCGGGCGAGTTGACGGGGCGGCGCTGTGTGGCCACGGGTCTGGATGCCAATCTACGCCGCCTCGAGGGCTTTTTGAAAACAAATCGCGAACGCGGCTGCCATGCGGTGGTGGTGATCGACGAGGCGCACACGCTGAGCGGCAGCGAGACGCTGGAAACGATCCGTTTGCTGATGAACTACGAAGGCGTTTGGACTTGGTTGCTGGTGGGGCAACCTGGGTTGTTGACCGCGTTGGAGCGGATGCCGACTTTGGAAGAGCGGTTGAGTGTCAAATGCGTATTACGGCCGTTTTCCGGCGACGAAACGGTGGCCTACCTCAGTCACCGTCTGCGCGCGGCCGGTGGCGGGGATGTGCATCGCGTCTTCGAGCCGGAGGCGCTCGAACGGCTGCACGAGTTGTCGGAGGGCATCCCCCGCCGCATCAATCGCTTGGCCGATCTGGCCTTGTTGGTCGGGTTTGCCGAAGAGCAAGCCACGATCCAGGCGGCTCATGTGGAAGCGGTCGCTCAGGAACTGCTGCTGGTCAGTCCGGCCTGGGTCTAGCTTCGCAGGCCGCCGTCAGCTGAGCCCGCCGCAGACGGTTCGGCGTTCAATTCCGCGAGGATCGCGTCGGTGATGTCCAATCCCTGTTGAAAGATGACCTCGCGATTCACCCAGCCCATCACGCTGGCCCGGTCCTCGGTATTCACCGGGGGTTCGTGAGTTCGCAGGACCAAGCGGAGCGCGTGGCGTTGGGCGTAATCGCGGACGTGGGCCAGCACCTGCCGGTAGGTCCGGGAAAACAGGGCGGCTTCCTGCTGGGCCACCTCCTGTTGTAGCTCCCGTGCCAGGCTTTGGAGTTCGTTTTGCAAGCGGAGCAACAGGCGTTGGGCGCGTTCGTAGGCGGCGGTTCCCGGCGGGTGCCCCTGCAGTTCGCGTTGGGTGGCTTCGATTTCGACCTGCCGCAGCGCCAGACGCTGCTGGGCTTCTTCGATCTCCTCGCGAATCCCAGCCAACTGCTGGTTGAACCGGCCGTATTCGCGAAAGACGCGGCCGACGTCCAGGACGGCCAGTCCCGACAGGTCGGCGGTTGGCAAACCGGTGTCAGGTGCAGGTGCTCCGTCACTGCCGGGCGAGGCCAGCCAAGCCGAACCCAGCAGCAGGACGAAGCCGACGAGTGAGGCAGTGCGACCGTTCATGAGAACTCCCTCTCGACGGTTTTCTGAGTTTCTTCGACCGATTCCACGACAATCTCACAAGCGGGCAGCGATTCCAGCAGCAGGCGGCCATAGGCTTTGGTGCGTACTCGGGGGTCCAGCAGCACCACGATCCCGCGGTCCGACCGGGTGCGAATCAAGCGTCCAAAACCCTGCCGCAACTTGATCGCCGCTTCCGGTAACTGGTACTCGACAAACGGATTCCGTCCCGCCTCGCGAAGGGCTTCCAGCCGCGCTTGCAACAAGGGGTGATCGGGAACACTGAAGGGCAGTTTGGTAATGATCACGTTCTGCAGGGCTTCACCCGGCACATCGACACCCTGCCAGAAACTGTCAGTACCCAACAGCACGGAGCGGGGGTTTTGTTTGAAGGCTTCCAGCATTTGATGCCGCGGGACCCCGTCGGCTTGGCTGTACAGTCCCATATTCTGCGCGGTCAACCAAGGGCCCAATTCGCGGGCCGCTCGCCGCAACAGGTCGTAGCTGGTGAACAGCACAAAAGCCCGCCCGTCGGTCCGTGCGATGTAGCGGGGGAGCAAGGCCAAACAACGTCGCTCGAACTCCGCCCGCTCGGTGCTCGGGTCCGGCATCCCGTTCAACAGGATCAGCTGGGCCTGAGTGGGAAAGTCGAAGGGGCTGTCCAGCCGGATCGTATGGGTTTGAGTCAAGCCGATCCGGTTCTGGAAGAAATCGAAGGAAGCTCGACGGCCGACCGACAAGGTGGCGCTGGTCAGGATCACCGATCGCACCGGTTCGAACAACTGCTCGCGGAGGGCCGGTCCGACGTCGATGGGTGCGGCCGCCAAAGTGACGAACAACCGGCCGCGGCGGGAATAACCGCCCTCGACCCAGTAGACGGCATCCGGCATCCCCTGCTGACGCCAGGTTTCAATTTCCCGCGCCAGCGCCCGCAACCGCTCCTTGGCCGCGGCAAAATCCTGCCGCTGCGCCTCGTCCTTCAAGCCTTCACAGCGGCGGCCAAGCAGACTCGCCAAACGCTCCAGTCGCGGACTCAGCGAATTGCCCACGATCTCCGGGAAACGCACCCGGCCGTTTCCACCCCGCTGCTGCTCCAGCCAGTGTTGCACATCGCGAAAAAAATCGTCGGCCAAATCATGGCAGCCTAACGCCGCTCGCTGCTCTTCCTGCCAGCCGTGATGCACCAGCAGGCCCTTGTTCGTGCGGTCGTTGTACAGTTTGTTCAGGATGTAGTTGACCTGACCCGAGGTGACCCCGATCCCCAAATGCTCTCCTGCCACCGACTCCAACGTGTGAGCTTCATCCAATATCACGGCGTTGTATTGCGGTAGCAGACTGGCGTTGGCCCGCCGCAGTGCCAGGTCGCTGAAGAACAAGGCATGGTTGACCACCAACAGCTGGGCATGATGCGCCCGGCGGCGTGCTTGAAAATAAAAGCATTCCTTGTAGTGCGGGCATTTGCGACCCATGCAGTTGCTGGTGTCACTGGCCACCTCGTCCCACACCTGCGGCAAAGGCCGAAACGGCAGATCGCTCAAGGAACCATCGTTCGTCTGCTGGGACCATGCCCGTATCACCCGTAACTGCTCGAACTCCTCCTCCGTGGCGAACATGCTGGACGCACGCGACAGGGCGTTGGCCAGCCGGCGACGACTCAAATAATTGCGGCGGCCTTTGACCAGCACCGCCGTATATTCGCGGGGGATCACGGCATTCAGCAGCGGGAGATCCTTGCGAATCAGCTGTTCTTGCAAACTGATCGTGTGCGTCGACAGGACGATCCGCCGAACGGCATGGGGATCGTCCGGTTTGTGGTGCTCGCTCACCTCCAGAATAGCGGGCACGAGATAAGCGAAGCTTTTCCCCACTCCCGTCCCTGCTTCCGCCAGCAGATGGTGTCCCTTTCGGAGCGCTTGCGAAACCGCATCGGCCATCTGCAGCTGCTGCTCGCGATGTTCGTAATGGGGCAGGCGTTCGGCAATTCGGCCGCCCGGACCGAGGATGTCACGCGAATCAAGTGTCATGTTCCCAGGATAGCAGATTTGGTGGTGACTCACCACGCGGGCGGAGCGGTCCCACGATTTTTGCCGGGGACCGACCGCGGCCGCTACTTCCCCAACGAGAGGGAACTGTGTTACACTCGAACGTCAAATTGAACCTCTCGCGGAGATCTCCACGTGCCCATCGAATTCGCTTGCTCCCGCTGTGGGGCGCTACTGCGTACCCCGGATGACACACAAGGCAGACAAGCCCAATGCCCCCGGTGCGAGCAGATCATGGTAGTTCCGGGCGGGGATGACGCGACGTCCCCATTATCGGGCGACGAGGAAACGCAGGAATTCTACAGCCAGGAATCCGCGGCGAATCCGTTTGCGGAAGCCTACCCGCTGCCACCGCACGGCCAACCGGCTGCATCGGATAACCCGTATGCGACTCCCAGTTTGGCTGTTGACGATTTCTACACAAGGGGGTCTAGTCGCCAGCCGCTAACGCACCGGCGGATCGAGTTCGGCACGACACTGGCGGCAACTTGGGCCGTGTTCACCGGCAATCTGGCCTTTCTGGTGCTGGTGGCGCTGATCCTGATCGCCCTGGTCTTGGCCGTTTATGGGGTGGTGTTTGTCTCCGCTTTGGGCTTTTTCTTTGCCGCGATGCAGGGAGAAGTCGCCCCGGTCGGTTTGTTGATTGCGCTGCCGCTGGTCGTGCTGTTCCTGGTGGGGTTGGTGGTGGGTTATTCTTGGATCGAAGCCGGCTTGGCGATGGTCTCGGTGAGGCTGTGCCGCGGCGCGCCCGTCGAGTTCAGCCAGTTGTTCGCCGGCGGGCCGTTCGTGGTGCGTGTCATCCTGCTGAATCTGGTCCGCGGTCTGATCAGCTTTGGAATCAGCATGGTCATGGGGTTTCTGGCCATGGCGGCCGTCCAGGCTTCTGGGCAGGAGGTCTGGGGGCTGATCGTTTCCTGGACCGCGAATGTCATCAATTACTACGTCACCCTGCTGCTGTTGTTGGCCACGTACTTCGTGGTCGATCGGGGCGAGGGCGTCCACAGCGCGCTGTCCGCCTCCATCGAGTACATGCATGGCAACAAAGCGACCGTGTTCGGTCTGCACGTCGTGACCGGTATCGCGGCCGCAGTGTTCGTTGTGGTTACCTGCGGGATCGGAATGCTGTTGGCGGTGCCCTTCATCCTGCTGTTGACCGCCATGATCTACCTGCAGGCCACTGGGCAAGTCGGACAGGTGTGACAAGTCGGACGGGGCCGACGGACCCGACCCACCGGGCACGGGGGGATGGGACGTATGAATCAAACCGTCCGACCTGATTCTCTTGGGGGGTCACCGCAATGTGTTTATCGGGACCGTCGCAGTGGTTCCTGGCAGCTGCCAGTATTCCAACGCGCCGTATTCGCGGCGTTGCAGCCAGGTGCGCTGGGCGGCTGGCAACGATTTGCGAACGATGTGGAACAGATCGTGCAGCAACGGTTGACTCTCGCCGTAGTAGCTGTGGCCCAACAGACTCAGATCGATCCCGGAGACGTCGATGGTCTCGATGCCCGGCAGCACGACCATCTCGGGCCCGCTCTCTCCGGCTCGGGGGTAGCCATGAACCTGTTTGGAGGCGATCAGAGCTCGGTCACCGGACGAGGCGTACAGGGTCACATGCCGGGCGGCATTGAGCAGGTGGGGCGCCAGATCGCGGCGGAAGTGATCGGCATCGACATCGGGGGCGGCGAGTACCACGCGGTCGAACATTTCGGCGGCCGCGCCCTTCTCGAGGCTGAATTCTCGCAGGGCGGCGGTCAACGCACGGTTACCCATACTGTGGGCTACCAGATTGATCGATTCCGCTTGGCTGTGAGCGACCAGCCCCATCAGGAACTGCTTCAGATGCGAGACGGTCCAGGTGACATTATTCTCGTCCACCGTATAGCCCAGCAGCGACCCTTGGCTGGGCCAGCTATAGCAGACGGGGACCCCGCGAAAGGGCAGATCGACGGCGATTTGGGCGGTTCGCCGCACGGCGGATTCGAAGTCGACGTTATAGCCGTGAATAAAGACGAACAGATCGCGGTGTTCGGCGGCAGCCACCGCTTCGGCCAATTGCCGATGAAACTCGCTGTCCGGCAATTCGTGCGCTGCCACGACCACCATATGGCGGCGCAGATCCTCGGTCACTTCCAACCGGTGCCAGATCGGACGTTCGATCTTCCCTCGTTCATGCGTATCGGGCACCGTGACCAGACACCGTCCTCGAACCAATTCCCCTCGCCCGCCCGTATAGGCCACTCCTTCTTTGTCGACTGCGAATCGGCCTTGCCAAACCAGGTATCCCGTGAGCGAAACGAGAGTCGCGGTCGCGGTCAAGGCGGCGAGCGCCCGCAGGTGTCGGCGGCGGAGCATGAAGAAGCCGGCCATCAGCAGGGCGATCAGCGCGCTGGCTGCGAGAGCGGTGAGGGTGGCGGCGTCTTCGACCAGCCGATAGGCGGTCAACGGTTGGGCCGCGCGCTGGCGGTCGGTGCCGTAGAAGACGGGCACAATCGTGTAGCCCTCGGCCTCCCGTTGCTCGACGCCCACCGGCATATCGCCGGAGGGATCGTAGGGTTGGGGAGTCGCAGCCCAGTCCTCCGCCGGGAATTCATGGACCGAGATGTCCGGTGTCGGGTGAATCTCTGGGAGAAGGGGGCTCACCTGGGGGCTCGGTTCCGGTGCCCGCATCGCAGACATGCGGGGAGCCCAGCGGGGTCCGAACTCGGGTTGCTGATCAAGGGCCAGCAGTTGCTCGGACCGTTCCGCGGAATCGGCAGCAGGCGGGGGCGCCTCCCACGGCAAACGGTCTGTCTCTGCAGGTTCGAGTGGCTGGGGAGCGAGCAAAGGTGTATCCTGGGGATCGGGACTGGGCGATTCGGCCCAGGGATCGCCGAAGCCGGGAGTCCCCTCGTCGATCAGCCAGTCGCCTTGTAGATGAGGCGGGGTGGTCGGAGTTTGGGGCGACACAGCGACCGGCTCGTGCGTTTCAGGGCCCGTGGTTTCGGGTGGCGGCGAGCCGCAACCGGCCAGGAGCCCTACGAGTCCGAATACGAACGGCATGCCCCATCGCAGGCGGCGCGATTCCGTGGTGGAACGTCGGAAATCAGCGGTTGGGAGCCACCTGACCTTCCTGTGCAGCAGACTCAGGACGATTGTCATCGGAGCGACCGGTAGAAGAAAGGGATCCCCTCGAAGCAGGCGGGCCTGCGCGTCGCGGGCCCGGTAAAGCTCCAGGATCTACCGGTCTGCTCGTATTGCGTCAATGCTGATTTGCGGCACTCGCAGCGAATTTTGGGGAGCGGAGAGGTATCCGCCGCCGGCAAGACCGTGGGGCAGCGGAAGAAAGCGGGCGGCAGGCGGCGATTTCTCTCCAGGTGTCCCATTTCCCTCGCCCGCCTGGGAGCGGGTGGGGGACGCGGAGAATATGCCCGTTTTGTCTCGGCTTTCGAAAGACCAATCTTCCTTGGCAGAGCAAAAGTCGATATATACTGCCAGCCGACGAAACCGCCGCGTGCGGTACGGTTCACGGCAGCAAGCGATCTTTTCAGAGAGGGTGCAGGGTCCGGCGTGAAAGAGTCATTTTGGCAGCCTGATCGCAAACTGGGCGATTATGAAGTCCTGGAGGAGATCGGCCGGGGTGGCATGGGGGTCGTTTACAAGGCGCAGCACCGTCTGTTGCACCAGACGGTGGCCTTGAAAGTGATGCCCGAGTCCTACCTGGGGGATCGTCAGGCCGTGCTGCGCTTTCGTCAAGAGATGCTCTCGTTGGGACGTCTGAACCACCCGAACGTCATCCGAGCATTGAATGCGGGCGAGGCCCGCGGTGTCTTGTACTTGGTAACGGAGTTCGTCGACGGCGTGACTTTCCGCGAGCTGGTAGCCCGGAAGGGCGTGCTGTCCGTGGGAGCTGCCTGCGAACTGATTCGGCAAGCGGCCGAGGGTTTGGAGTACGTGGATCGACTGGGTCTGGTTCATCGCGACATCAAGCCGGCGAACTTGATGCTAGCACGTGACGGGGTGGTCAAGATTTTGGACCTGGGGCTGGCACGTCTGGACGTCGCGGCGGCGCGCGAGTTGACCCGGCCGGGAATTGCGATGGGGACCGCGGATTACATGGCCCCGGAACAATGGATGGACTCGAGTACGGTGGACATTCGGGCCGACATCTACGGCTTGGGCTGTACGCTGTACTTTCTGTTGACCGGGCATCCTCCGGTGGCACCGGAGAGTTCGTCCCCGCATGGGGACACGACATCGTCCGGCGCGGGTCCTGCTCGCGTAGCGTTATCCGAATACCGTCCCGACTGTCCGCCGGAGTTGGCGCGGGTGCTGCCGCATTTCCTGGCCGAGGATGCGGACGATCGCTTTGCCAGCCCGGCGGAGGTGGTCGCGGCACTGCAGGTGTTTAGCCATCCCGACCAGCTGGAACCGTTGCTGGGCGATCTTTCGGGAGAGGCGGGCGAGTTGCAGATCGCGGACCAGGAATCGCCGCAGCCGCGACGTGCGAGACGTGGCATGGCGCGGCGGGGCGGTCGGCGCGAGGCTTCCCGGTCCACGCGTCCCCGCGATCTTCCTACGGATCCGCAGGGGCGGGCGCGGCGGCGCCGCTGGGAGTTGTCCGGCTTGGGAACGGCGTTGGTCGTGGTCCTGGCGGTAGGGCTCAGCTTGTATTGGGCGGGCAACGGGCAAGACACGGCATCGTCGAAATCGGCCGCGGTGGTCCAAGCCGAACTGGTGCTGGAAATCGAGGGCTTGCCCGGCTTGAACGGGCTTTGGTGGTTCGATGAAACGCCGTGGCTGGTGCCTTATGTTCGCCAGGCGATGGGGGTCGAGTTGCGTGACGCGGGTTCCCGTTCGTTGCGAGCCGTGGAAATCCTCAACGGCAGCCTTGAAATCCTGCATGCGGACGTGACAGCGGTGCAAGACGGATTGTTGCGTCTGGCTCGCGAGGCGCAGCGGCGATTAAGTGTCACCGAAGTGGGATTGCTGAACGAATTGGTGCGGATCTCGTCGGAAGATTTACGGGACGAGCAGCTGGCGGACCGGCTCCGGACGGCCTGGAATGGGTTCCGTGCCAACGATGCGGCGGGGGCCTGCCCGTTGCATTGGCATACACGCGCCGTTCTGAAGCACAAGATCGCGGCGATCAGCAACGATCTGGAACTGGCGGTGTTGGCGGCGGAGGCGTACGCGCAGGCACAGGAAGGGTACGGCAAGCTCGCGTCGCGGAGCGTGGCTCTCGAAGCCCGCTGTCTGGTCGACAGCGGTCAGCTGTACGCCGTGGTCCTCGGGGACTACCCGTCCGCCCGCGAGCGTTTCCAAGCGGCTCGGTCGCTCCGTCCGGCTCCGCGGTTGCTGCTGATCGAAGCGTGGGTGAATGAGGCCATTGCCAGCTCGGTGGCCAACCCGCAGCCGGCCGAGCGTTACACGGACGCGGGCTACGCGTTGAGGCGAGCCCGCGAGATGCTGGACGTTCCCGAGCTTCGCCAGCTGAACCACCCCTTGGCCGCGCATGTACACGAACGGCATGCCTGGATCCTGATGAATCAGTGGAACGTGCGGCGAGCCAGTCTCGAGTTCCAGGAGGCGCGACGGATCCGTCATGACAACTTCTGGCGTTTCGAAAACGACTTTGCCCAGCTGTTCGTGTTTCACAACGACCACGGTCAGGCGATGGCCGAGCGTTACAGCGGGGATGTGCGGCTGGCGCGTGCCCAATACGATCTGGTGCTGGGCGAGATCCAACGGGCCCGGGTGCGGGTGGAGCGTCAGCCGGAGCGGCGGGGGAGCCAGCGTTTTCTCCGCGAGTTGCGGGAGCGTTATTCGAATTCCAGCGAGCGGCGGGCGGATTGCGAGTTGTACCAGGGTGCGGCCTCCGGAGCCCCCGTCGATCTGGCCGAAGCGGCCCGGCTGTACGCCGTCGCCCGCGACCACGCTGACGACGCGGCCACCCAGGCCGCCATGTCCTGCAAACGGGCGATCAGCCTGGCGCTGGATGGCCGGCTGGCCGAGGCGGAAAGCGAATTGGCTCGCCAAACGGCCAGCGGCTTGGCCCTGATCGGGATCCACGAAGAACGCGTCCGCTTGCTGCACAAGCTGGCCGAGGCCGTGCTGGCCGCCCAAAACTCGACCCGGGAATCCGGTTGGAATGCCCTGCGAAGCTTTCTCGATCTCTTCGATCAGCATCCGGATTACCCGGATCCCCAACGCCGCGAAACCCAGGAAATGCAGCTGCTGGCCGCCGAACTGCTGCTGGCCGCTCAACTCCGTGATCCCGCTCCGCAGAGCCGGGTGGCGGCGGAACAGGACGCCGAGTACTTGGACCGGCTGGTCGCCGCCTTCCCCTACCGAGAACAGATGCTGGCCTACCTGCGACGCTATTACGATCTGCTGATCGAGGTGCGGAGCCCTCGGGAGCCCGAGCGAGCGGCCCGCCATATCCTGGCGTCGCGCAACGAGCGGCCCACACCCGATGCGACACGCGTCCTGTTCCACTTCACCGACCTCCAGGGCCGGGCGATCCTCGTGCCCCAAGAGGGAGCTGCGCGGCATTTCCCCCTGGAGTTCGGCCGCCAGCAGTTGAAAGCCGAAAAGAGTCCGGGCGCCGAGTATCGCACCTGGAACCTGCCCGTCGCCCTGGTCGAGCAGCTCGCGAGCGAACGCCGGGCCGGCCGGCGGGTGGTCATCTCTTGGGACGATCAAGCCAGTTGGGCTCGCACGGAAGCGGCCCTGACCGTCGAAGACTGGCCCTTTGATCACCAATGGAAACTGGAGCCACAGGAGTCGCAAGACCACGCGAGGCCGGCCCGGGTGAACTTCTCCTCCGCCAGCTTCCTGCCGATCGACTAGAGTTGCGGCGCGAACTTGGCAAACCGCTGCTTGTCCACGGCTTTCATGTACGCGTCCACCCCGTCGATCACATCGTCGTTTACCAACTCTTGCAAGGCGTCATCCATCGACTGCATCCCCTCGCGTTTGCTGGACTGCAGCACCGAGGTGATCTTTTCGATCTTGCCTTCCCGGATGATGTTCGCCACGGCATTGGTTCCGAACAGGATCTCGTTGGCTGCCACCCGTCCCTTGCCACTCCGGCGGCGAAGCAGCTGCTGGGCCACGATGCCCCGGATCGATTCGGCCAGCATGGTTCGAATCTGAGCCTGCTGGTCGCTGGGAAACACGTCGATGATCCGGTCAATGGTCTTGGGGGCACTGTTGGTGTGCAGGGTCCCGTAGACCAAGGTTCCCATGCTGGCCGCGCTGATCGCCAAACCGATGGTCTCCAGGTCGCGCATTTCCCCCACCAAGACCACGTCCGCATCCTGCCGTGTCACCGCCCGCAAAGCGTTGGCAAACGAATGGGTGTGCTCGCCGACTTCGCGATGCGTGATCATCGCCTGGCGATTCCGATGCACGAATTCGATGGGGTCCTCGATGGTCACGATGTGTTTGCGATACTTCTGGTTGATGTGGTTGATCATGGCCGCCAACGTAGTGGATTTCCCGCTGCCCGTGGGGCCGGTCACCAGTACCAGCCCGCTGCGCAGCTCGGTAAAACGCCGCACTACGGACGGCAATCCCAACTCTTCAATCGTCAGGATGCGGGTGGGGATCAACCGCATCACGGCGGCATAGCCGGTGCGTTGGAAGAAATAGTTGCAACGGAAACGGGCTTTGTCTGCGATCCCGTAAGCGAAATCGAAATCCAGATTCTGCTCGTATCGCTCCCGCTGGGCATCGCTGCAGATTTCGAACAGGTACGCCGCCAGCGATTCACGCGTCAGAACCTCGTGATCTTCGATGATCCGCACTTCGCCGTCGATCCGATACTTCGGCTTCTGCCCCACCACCAGATGCAGGTCGGAGGCATTGTTCTCGTGCATGTTCAGCAGCAGGGAATCCAGTTGAGCCATGATGGCGGTCCTTGGAAACAGAGCGGAGCGCGACTAACCAGTCGCCAGTTCCTTGGTCACGTAGCGGGGATTCTCGGCATGGGTGATCGCCATCTCCCGCGAAATCCGACCCTCCTTGGCCGCTTTCACCAGCGATTCGTCCATCAACATCATGCCATGTTGCTTGCCGGTCTGCATCAAACCGCGAATCTGATGCACCTTTTCCTCCCGAATCAAATGCCCGATCGCCAGGGTGTTGACCAGGATCTCCAGCACCAGCACCATTTCGGTCTGGTCAACGCTGGGCAGCAGCTGCTGCGAGCAAATCCCGCGGAGCGATTCGGACAACATGGCGCGAATCTGCGGCTGTTCCTTGGGAGGAAAAACGTCCAGAATCCGGCCGATCGTGCGGATCGCGTCCGGAGTGTGCAAGGTGGCCAGCACCAGATGCCCCGTTTCGGCGGCGGTGATCGCCAACGACGTCGTGTCCAGATCGCGCATCTCGCCCACCATGATCACATCGGGCGCTTCACGCAGCGCCGAGCGGAGCGCGTTGCCGAACGACTGAGTATGCAGACCGACCTGTCGCTGGTTTACATGCCCCCGCTTGCACGGATGCACGAACTCGATCGGATCCTCGACCGTGATGATATGCTCGGCCCGCTGGGAATTGATCCGATCGATCATCGCAGCCAAAGTGGTTGTCTTGCCCGACCCCTTGGGGCCGGTGACCAGCACGATCCCGACCCGGAATTCGGTGAACCGCTTGACCACATCCGGCAGGTTCAGTTCCCCGAAGGTGGGCACCTTTTCGGGGATCAGCCGGAAGACACCGTCCATGCCATTGTGTTGGTACAGCAGATTGGTGCGAAATCGCCCCAGTTCCGCTCCCCCATCGTAGGAAAAATCGAGATCCAGATTCTGATCCAGGGCCGAGGCCTGATCCGCCGTCAGGATCGCGCGCAAGGAATGCTCGACCGCCGCCGCATCCAGCGGGGCATAGGGCAGGTTCTGCAAACTGGCCCGCACGCGGACCACCGGCGGCATACCGGCTTTCAAATGCAGATCCGAAGCCCCCGCGTGGCGGGCTTCACGCATCAGACGGTGCATCAGCTCCTGGCCCGGCGCCGGCAACGGCTGGACGTCGCCCGGCAATTCCACGGCACCGCCGGTCGCCGACGCTTCCGCCGCCCGCGCGGAAACCGTTTGCGAAACCGAATCGGTTGCGGAGCCGACAAAGTCCCGCGCAGCCGACTCCGGCAACGCCTCTTCAGAATCCGCAGGCCTCGCCGGTGGCTCCTCCTCGTCCAAACTGATCTGTTCGGCAAACAGTTGGTCCAGCTTCTTCTCGTAAACCGTCCAAAACTGCTCCGCCGTCTTCTCGGTCAGCACCTTCCGCTGGACCAATTGCTCGAGCGCCTGCCGGGGTTCCGGGAATTCGGCCAGCAGCGAGTCGACTTCGGTCTCACTCAAGAGCTTGTTACGCAATACGATCCGTGTGAAGACCTGTTGGGATGCTGAGGACATGGGCATCTTCCGCTAAGCGGGGAGTGCCGCGCCCCGCCAGGACGGCGAAGAGACAACGCGACCACCTTGGCCCTGCATTCTAACGACGTTCTCCCCGGATTTCCAATACGCGATCTGGGGGGCACCCAAATGGCCCCCGCCCCCCCAACCACCCCATCTACCGCCCAGCACCAAACACACCCCAGAGAGGCTCCCCCAAGACCAAAGACTGCCTTCGGCGTAATGAACCGATGCCGGCAACGGAGCGGTAGAAGCGGCATCTTGCCGCTTTCCAGGCATTGACCACACTCTTTCGGGCGTCAAGACCACTCGACAGAGTGGTAACGATACCAGCAGTTTAGGAAAAACCGAAGCACCCCCACTTTTAAGGGTGCTCCGAATTTGAAAACAGCCAGATTTGAGGACAGGCGGATTTGGGGTTGGCGGTTGGGCGCGATGGTGGAAACGTGGGTGTGAGATCCCACGAATCACCACTTGATTTGGGGTTGTGCTGGTGCTTTGACCAGCGTGGGAAGAGCCCGTGGTTTTGCGGCTGTGGTGGACAGGAAAGGGGGGTTCGGTGTTTATGGGAACGGGGGTTGCAACCGTTGTTCGCGTAGCAAGGCGAACAAGCCGGTAGCGATCAAATCGGCGGTGGTGCCCGGATTGCGGCGGTGACCGTCGCTGCGGAGCCAGAAATCCAGATCTTCGAGTGCCCGCTGGTAATCCGAGTCGGCTGGTTGGCCGGCGTCCAGAACGGTGGCGGCCATCGCGGCCGACTGATTGGCCACCTGCGGCCCGCACTTCCTCGCAATCAGGCTATCCGGATAGGTGGCCATCATCCGCACATGGGTGTGGATAATGGCATCGGTCCAAGTCCCACTCGCCTGCCGCCCGGCCAGCAGCCAGGGGACCACGCATTCGAATACTTGTTGGAAGCCATTACCATATTGCCGGGCGACCAGATCGCGTTCTGCGGCTGCGCTCATGGCTTGCCGCAGATCTGGGGGCGGCGATGCGGCCACGTCCATTTGATCGACCGAGCCCAAACCGCCCGGTTGGGCCAGTCGGATTGCCTGGTAGACGGCGGACGCGTCGGCGGGCGTCAAGTCGTGCAGCACCTGGTGCAGCCCGTCTGCCAGCGTCGTCGTTCGCGGGACACAGGCCAGGGGCGCGACCAACAGCACCGTGCCCAGGTTCGTATTGACCCGTACCAGCTGGCGTGTGTCCCGGATCGCCTGCCAGACCGTTGCCCCCAGGCCCTGGTGGACTGCCGCGTCCATCGCCGGACCAATCGCCGTCGCACTGGCTGCAAAGTCCAAGAAGCCCATGTCGTCGAAATCGCAACCCCGATGCACATTCCCCGGCTTGGGCGCCGTGACTTCGAGCAGACAGGCCAACGTGGCGCATTGTCCCACGCTCAACCCCGCGGCGGCTAACGGCTCACTCATCTCGCACCGGATTTTCGTCCAGGAACTCGGTGACCCAAGGCACGATTCGCTCGTGAGCGTCCTCGATCACATAATGGCCCGCATCCTCGATCCGTCTCACCCCCGCCGAGGGCAACAGGGATTGGAACCGTTCCAAGCAACGGGGCGTGAAGCACCAATCCCGCATCCCCCAGACCAGCAGGCAGGGTCGGTCGGCCAGGGAGGGCAGTCCTCGTTCAAGCTCGGCCAGCGTCTGCCAGGTGCGGTGGCGGGGCGAGGTAGGAATATCCTGGACAAAACGGAGAATGGCGATCCGGTGGGCCCAGGAGTCATAGGGTGCCAACAGCCCCGCCCGCACCGGCGGGGTCATCCGTTCGCCATGCTCGACGGCCATCGTCAGTGCCGCGCGGGCGAACAGATTCCCGCCCCGAACGGCCAGCGGGCCCAAGCCCGGCGTGCGGCAGACCCGAATCCGCCAGGGGATCGACGGCGGAGGAAAGGCGCCCGTGTTAAACAACACCAGCCGAGCAACCCGTTCAGGCACCCGCAGTGCCATCCCCAAACCGATCGCACCCCCCCAATCGTGAGCCAGCAAGGTCAGGCCTCGCAGGTCCAACCGCTCGACCAACTGGGTCAGGTTATCGATGTGCTGGTCCAGACAATAGGGATAATCCTGCGGCTTGTCACTCAGCCCACAGCCCATGTGGTCTGGCACCACCACACGGAATTGGGGGCGAAAGGCGGTCACCAAATTCCGCCAATAGAACGACCAAGTCGGGTTGCCATGCACCATCACAAGAGGCGAGCCGGAGCCCTCGTCCAGGTAGTGGTAGCGCAGACCTTGCAGATCCAGGTGATGGGACGCGAACGGGTACCGTGATTTCCAATGGTCGGTCATAGCAGAGCCGTTTATACTCGAAACGCCAGAGAATTCCAGCCCGCTGGCAGCTTGGAACGGGCAGGGCTTCACGCCAGCCGTCTTGTGGTTCATACTGGCAGTTGCGACGAAATCGTGATTCGCTCTCGAACTGCTGAAATCCCGGAGGAATGCACAGATGAAAATCGGCTTTCACACAGATGCTTTTAACTCGTCGTACTGGAACTTTGAAAAGTGCCTCCAGTGGGCCCAGCAGAACGGCGTGCCCTTCATCGAATGCGGGCTGATCGATGGCGTCAGCTGGATTCATGGCTTGGGTTACCAGCCGCACGTGGCGATGCACGAGGACCCCCTCTTGCTGCGGAGAAAGATGGAGGGATACGGGGTGCGTTTTTCACAAGTCGACGCGGCCTACCCTCTGTCAGGGAAAGATGGCCCCTTGTACGGAGTTCCCTATATTCTGCGGGCAATCCAGTGGTCTAAATTGGCAGGTTGTGACCGGATCGCGACAACCGACGGATTGGAGAAGCCGGAGGGCCTGTCGAATAGCGAAGCCATGGCTTTGATGCGGCGGAGCTATGAACAGATTGTCGAGGTGGCGGAGGCCTATGAAATCATCATCAACATCGAAGTTCACGGTTATTTTACGACCAATCCGGATCGGGTAGCGGAGATGTTGGATTTTTGCGACAGCCCCTATCTACGATTGAACATGGACACCGGCAACACCTATATTGCGGGTCAGGATCCGGTAGCTTTCCTTCGCGGTTTGGTGCACAACGTTTCGCATGTCCACGTCAAGGACGTCAGCGAGTCGCTGGCGGCAGCGGTGCGTGGTGAGGAGACGGGGATTGCGGTCAGCCAATGTGCCTTGGGTCAGGGTGTGAACGCGGACAACATCCGGCAATGTCTGGAGATCCTCCGCGACCACAGCTTTACGGGTGTGCTGAGCATGGAATGCGAAGGGCAGGGTGGCCCGATGATCGAGCAATCGTTGCAGTGGCTCCGCCAGACATTGAACGAGTTAGAGATTCCGATCGAAAACGAGTAGACTTTTCGGGAGGGAGAGCAGAGATGAAGCGACGCGCATTTTTGCAAGTCGGCGCGGCGTTAGCGGGCGGCACTGCCGCTTGGCGCGCTGCCGAACCGGCGGTTTGCTCTGCGGAGGAAGCCGCCACGGGAACGACCGTCTTAGTCACTTCGGCCCAGTTGGGCAGCATGCGGCGGTTGGGGGCCGGTTTGGCCGAGCGATTTGCGATCCGGCTGACCGCTGCGGAAGCGGTGGATACGGAGTTGCCGTTCACGGCCAGCCCTTTGGAGCCGGGAGAGGCGTTGGACGCCTTGGTACAGGGGGTGCAGACGATCGTGCATGCGGGTCCGCCAGGGACGCCGGAAAACGAGGTCGAGCAGGTGGATGCCGGTCCGCGGCAGTTGTTCCATCTACTGCACGCCGCCCACGCGGCCGGGGTGCGGCGGGTGATCTATCTCAGTTCGATCGAATTGGTCAGCGGCTACGACCCGGCGTACCTGGTCGACGAAGACTGGCGGCCGTGGGGCGAAATCAACCGCGGCTACTTGCCCGTGCAGCTGAACGAATTCACGTGTCGCGAGTTCGCTCGCGAGCGAAAACTGCAGGTCGTGGTGCTGCGGCTGGGCACGCTGGTGACCCCGGACGAGCCGCGACCGACCGAGGATCCGCCCGCTTGGCTGGATGAGCGGGATTTGCTCCACGCGGTTCGGCGGGCGATCGAGGCGGAATCGCCCTTCGATGCTCGCGGGCTGCAGGCTTGGTCCGTGATCCACATCCTGTCTCGGGCACCCGGCAACCGCTTTCCGCTCCAACGTGCCCGGAGGCTGCTGGGCTATGAACCGCAATTTGGGTGAAATCCGTATTTTGGGGAGTCATCACCATGAAAGTCTTGATGATCGGAGCGAACGGGTATATGGGCCCCCACGTCGTCCGGCGGTTGGCCCCGCAGCATCAGCTGCGGATCACCGATATTCAGCCGGCACCGGAAGAGATCCTCGACGCATTTCCGGATCAAGAATACTTTGATCTGGACATCACGGATGGGGACGCGGTTCGCGAGGCGGCTCGCGGCATGGACGCGATCATCAATCTGGCGGTTGTTCGCCAGCATCCTGTGTGGGCTTTTCGTGTCAATGCCCAGGGCTGCTATCACGTGATGCAGTCGGCGGTCGAGGAGGGTATCCGGCGGGTGATCAGCACCGGACCGCACTTTGCGGTTGCGGGGCCGACCTACGAGGGATTTGATCACGGGTTGAGCCCGGATGCCCCGCCCCAGCCCGGCACGGGCCTGTACCCGCTGACCAAGTCGCTGGGCCAGCAGATCGGCCGCTCCTTCGCCCACCAATACGACGTCTACTTCCAGGAGTTGCTATTCAACAGCCTGCGGGATGTCGAGCAATTGCGGGCGGGGGCGCGGGGCGTGCCGTTTGTCGTTTCCTGGCCGGATGCGGCCGAAGCCATTCGGCTGAGTCTGGAAATCGATCTGGACCAACTGCCCTCGCGGTGCGAAGTGTACTTCATCTTGGGGAACACCCCCCAAGACAAGTTCTCGAATGACAAAGCCCGACGCGTGCTGGGATTCCAACCGCAGGACGAGGTGGCGGTGCTCTGGAAACAGGCAGCCGCCACCCCGCCTTGATCGGTATCAGCCGTTCCGCACGCTCTGCTTGGCCGGCTTTGGCTCGGACATCCAGAGCAGCACCGGAGCTGCTACATAAATCGAGCTGTACGTCCCAACCACCACGCCGACTACCAAGCAGTAGGCAAAGTCATGGACCCCGGCGCCGCCGAAGAAGTACAGGATCGATACCACCATGAACGTCGTGAACGACGTTAACAACGTGCGGCTGAGCGTCTGGTTCAAGCTGATGTTCAGCATCTCGGCCGTGATGTTCGGGCTCTTGCCTTTGACCTCACGGATCCGGTCGAAGACGACGATCGTGTCGTTCAACGAATAACCGATGATCGTCAACAACGCGGCGACAACGGGCAGACTGATCCGAAATTCCTGAACCTGCAGGAACCCCAAGACGCCGGCCAGCCAGAAACTCAGCGCGATCGCTCCAATCGTGATCAGCACGTCGTGGATCAAGGCGACCACCGCCGCCAGACCGAACACCACCCGCTGGAATCGGATCCAGATATACAAGATGATCCCGACCAGGCTGGTGAACAGAGCGGCGACGGCCAGGGCCCGCGTGTCGCCCGCAACCTGGCTGCCAATCCGGCTGGACGAGGTCCACACGGGTGTGCGAGTCAGCTTGTCCCGCAGGGTCTCGAGCACGCGCCGTGAATCTTCGCGGCTGGCCGTCAGCGATACCTGCCACTCGGTGAAACCACGCGAATGGTCAATCATCCAGTCCGGTTGAGGCGGCAGCGGCGAAACCATCACCTCGTCCGAAGTCCACTGAATACCCAGCGATTCGGCCGTCCGGATCAGCTGGTCCTGCAAGGTCAAGCCATTGATCTCATGACCAAAACTCAACTCGCTGGTCACCACGAGGCGTTCGATCCGGGCTTCGTCCGACTCCTCCTCCGCCTGGTCCGGCTCCCGCGGCGATTCGGGCTCTGCAGCCGGTTCTTCCGCCTCCGTTGCGTCGTCCTCGGGCAACTCCACAACGGTTGCCGCTTCGTCACCGGATTCCGCAACAGGCTCTTCCGGTTCGTCGGCGGCCGGCTCAGGCTCGGTCGCCGGCGGGTCGCTATCGGCTTGAGCCAGCAGCAGGCCAGGCTCGATGCCGTCCAGGGCGGCGAACCAAGAGGACGGTGGTAAATCGGTACGCGCGTGCTGCTCTCGTAGCATCTCACCCGTCCCCGAATCGGTCGTTTCCTCTTCCGTCGCCTCCTCTTCAACGGGCTCGACGTCCGTCGGCTCGTCCTCGGTCGCTTCTTCGTCAGCCGCTTCTTCGTCAGCCGGTTCTTCGTCAGCCGGTTCTTCTTCGGCCGGTTCTTCTTCGGCCGGTTCTTCTTCGGCCGGCTCTTCTTCGGCCGGTTCTTCGTCAGCCGGTTCTTCGTCAGCCGGTTCTTCGTCAGCCGGTTCTTCTTCAGCCGGTTCTTCTTCAGCCGGTTCTTCTTCGG
>SLMF01000558.1 GCA_007133715.1 Planctomycetaceae bacterium | reverse complement strand
TTCAAGCATCTTGCAGATAAAATACCACATCTTCCAGCTTCGGGCCGATTTCGTGGATCGTCTCCACCGCCCGCCGGGCGATCGCCTCCTCCATCTGTTCGATCATCTGCTTCAGTTCCTCGGCGTCTTCCGGGTCGGCGGTCGGCACGACCTGCTGGGCTTTGTTGAGCAGGTGGATGGCGTCCTTGATCGCCTGTTTCGTTTCCTCGGGAACGTCGTCATGCCGGATGGTCGGGGCGGCCGGATCGCGTGGGGGTCCGAAGATCCCGTCCAATTTGGCCCGCGCATCTTCCTGGCCTGATTCGCGGAACTGGGTGATGGCGTTGTCGATCATGAGCTGTTTTTCCAAGCCGCTGACACGTTCGACGGCGGTGACGATCAGGATCCCGTCCAGGTTCAATTCGAAGCGGACCAGGATCTCGTTGCCCGCCTCCGCGGACTCGTCCAAACCTTCCAACAGGAAGTCGCCCACCGGTTGGTTGCGGCGGACGTCGTCGTCTTCGCCCTGAAAGACGTTGATCTCGGCATTTTGCTGGCCGTCGACGCAGGTGGAGAACAGATCGGAGCGAGTGGCGGGGAGCGGGGTGTTGCGGGGGATGATCGGCGCGAAGCAGAACACGGAGGGCAGTCCGTGCAGCAGCGACCGGCATTGGATGCCCAGGGTGTGCGGCGTGATATCGACCAGGACCGAGCCCACGTCCAAACCGGCGATCAAGCCGCCCTGCACGGCGGCGCCCATCGCCACGCACAGATCGGGATCGACTTCCTGATGGGGCGTTTGCTGGAGCTGTTCCTCCAGCATGTAGTGGACCAGGGGCGTGCGGCTGCTGCCGCCCACCAACACGATCTTGTCGATGTCCTTGGCATGCAGTTTGGCGTCGTCCAGGGCATTGTCGACACACTGGATGGTCTTCTTCAGGAGGGGTTCGATCATTTCCTCGTAATCGGAGCGGCGGATTTCGCAGTTCAGGTGCAGGGCGCCGCCCTCTTTTTCGGCCACGAACTCTTCGCTCACCGTGGCACAGGGTTCGAACGAGAGGGCTTTCTTGGCCTCTTCCACCGCCTGCAGCACGCGGGAACGCGCGGCGGGCAGTTGGCGGAGGTCCAGCCCGTGGTTCTCCTGGAACTGATCGCAGACATGCTCCAGCAGCAGTTCGTCGAAATCATCGCCGCCCAACTGGGTGTCCCCATGACTGGAAAGCACCTCGACCACCCCGCCCTCGATCTGGACGATCGAGACGTCGAAGGTCCCGCCGCCCAGGTCGTAGACCAGCAGCCGTTCGCCGCAATCCGTGTTCGGCTGGTAGACCAGCGCCGCGGCCGTCGGTTCATTGATGATCCGCACCACATCCAACCCGGCCAATTCGCCCGCTTGCCGTGTGGCCTCACGCTGCATTTCGCTGAAAAAGGCGGGGACCGTGATCACCGCCTTGCTCACCTCCTCGCCCAGCACCCGGCTCGCCCGCTCCTTCAACGTCCGCAGGATCACGGCCGAAATCTCCTGCGGCGTGAAGGTCTGCTCGCCTAACGTCACCGTGGTGTCCTGGCCCATCTTCCGCTTGATCGAACGCACCGTACGCTCGGGAGCCAGAATCGCCTGATTCCGCGCCGCCTGCCCGACCAGCAACTGGCCCTGGTTGTCGAACCCGACCACCGACGCCAAGATCGTTTGTCCGTCCTCGTCCGGCAGCATCTCGGGCTTGCCGTCCCGAATCACACAGACGCCGCTGTTGGTCGTTCCCAAATCGATCCCAATGATTGTATCCATAAAGAAGGGCTCCTATTTCGAAGAGTTGAACTCCGTGGCGACGGACGATCGTGCGGCACGGACCTCCGCATATCGGACGCAACGTTCCTGCCAGAGATACCCCGGCCGGATCACGGCCAGCACCGTCTCGGCCGGATACTCGTTCGATTCGGCCAATTCGACCACAGTCATCTGCGCGGGGTCAAACGGTTGTCCCACACAATCGATACGCTCGATCTGCAGCTGTTGCAAGGTCCGTTGCAGGCGATTGTATATCAGTTGAAATCCTTCCAGCAAGGGCTGGACCTTGGTCTGATGCAAATGATCCAGCTGTTCCCGGAACACGGCCAGCGACGCGTCGTACCAGAACTTGGCCAGCAGCCGCTGCCACCAGGGCAGCTGTTGCCACCGTTGACGGGAGGCTTGTTCATGCCGCTCGCGAGCTTCCCGGACCAGCTGACGATGCGTCTTCTCGACGGAACGCAGCCCCCGCTCGAGGGCTTCTTCCAAGTCGATCAGGGCCTCGACCATCGGCCGCGCCGCCCGCTCGGCTACGACCGACTCCGCTGCTTCCACCGCTCGCATCTGCTCCGCCGCCTCGTCCAATTCGGTCAGAGCTTGCTGGAAGGTCTCTTCCAGCCCCCGCGCACTTTTGGTCTGCAGCTTCAATTCGTGACGCATGGCCGTGAAGGCTTCCAGCAACTGCCGCAAGCTCACGTCCGGCGTTTCCCCGGCGTCGATCGACGGCGCCCTTGCGTCCTCGGCAAGGTCCAGCCCGTATATCTCCCGGTCCGTTCGCCCTAACCACTCGCGAAAACGACCCAGCAGTTCTTCATTCTCGTACCAGCTTCGCATGTCCCGTTGCCCTCAAAGGTGTCACATCCCAGCTGTCATCGGCCGCCCGCCACGGTGCCGCTCAAGCCTCACCCAACGACAGCAGGACGTCCGTCGGCACCGGCCGCTGGTTGCAATGCTTCCGCTCCTGCTCCACTAAGGTCTCGAAGGTGTCGCCCAAGTGGAGATCGAACAGCCGTTTTTCCAGACTGACCAGCGGATCACGGAGGATCTCATACGCCTCGCGGATTTCCGAAAACTGTTGCGGATGCTGTTCCGGAGAGAATTCGTGGACCAGCTTCAGGTAACGGGCGCGGATCTCCTGGAGATCGCTCTGCGGGGTGACTCCCAGTACTTGGTACGGATCACGGATCATGGTCAGCCTCGAAGGGGAATTAGAATAAACGGCCTTGCCGATTATGGGAAGCCCGGGACGTCCGACGTTTTCCCCGCGGACGTGCGGCGCTGGCACCCTTCACGTCCGGCAGTTCTTCTTCCCGGTCGTCATCATCCCAGTCGTCGTCCTCGTCGTCCCAGTCGTCGTCTTCGTCCCAGTCATCGTCTTCGCCCCAGTCATCTTCTTCGCCCCCCGGGTCGTCCTCGCAGATCCTATCGGCCATAAAGGACATATGTTCGAAGAAGGCCGACATCATGTCGTGGGTGGCGCGCGCCGTTTTCAAGGCGGTCTCCAACCGCTCGCACTCGGAAGCCGTCAAGGGGAATTCCGCACGCTTGTTCAGCTCCTGGGCTTTCTCCAGGCGCTTGATCTCCTGGTCCGACGTGGTTCCGCTCAAGAAAGGCAGTGCCCGGGGGAATCCGCCCAAAACGCTCTGCCCTCTCAGGAACCAGAACAGGGGCGCGTCGGGGAAGCGGCGAATCCCCGCTTCGACAAGCGGTCCCAAGACGGCCACCGCCCGCCGCTCGGTGCTCTCCGCCAAGAACCGGCACACGTCGTGCAGATCCTCGGGCGACCATTTGACTCGCCGGGCTCGCTTGAGGTAGTCGATCAACAGCCGCTGGTGCGTGACCAGCCCCACGTACTTGACGCCTCGTGCCAAGTATCCCCGCAAAAAACGGGCCATGTGACCGGCCGTCTGGCTGCGGCAAGCACCTTGGATCGCCGCCTTGAAACGATCCCGAAATTGGTTCTTCAAGGGCCGCGGCAAACTGAACCGTTCGGCATAGGCATGCATGATCAGCCAGATCGGCGTCGGTTCCTCCAATTCTTCCTGCGCCTTCTGCAGCTGGGCTTCGGCCGCTTGATCGTTCTTCGCCTTGTATTCCAGGCTGGCTCCCAACACGCAGAAGGCATAGGGCAGCAGCTGGTGGCCGGAAACGCTGCCATTCAGGCTGGCCAGCTCCTGCAACTGGCGGCGCGCCTCCTCGAATTTCCGTTTGCGCACCCGGTGGCGGAACAACCCCAGATTCCGGTTCCAGATCAGCCCCGCAATCGCCTGATCCCGCGGCCGCAAGTGCGAAGCTCGCTCGACATACGGCTCTGCCTGAACCGGCTGTTCGGCTTCAATGAAGTAGTTGCTCAACCAGACCAAGGTGTCGAAGTCGTCGGGGAAATGCTGGAGCAATTCGATCCCCGCTTGGACCGCCTCCGTCGACCGCTCCCGCTCCCGCAACAGGTCGATCAACTGGCGATGCACCGCCAGCAGCCGCGGGCACTTGCTCAACGCCTTCCGCAAATGGAACTCCGCACGTTTCGCCAACAGGGCGATTTCCTCTTCGTCCGGTCCGGCGTGCCGGCGGCCTAAGGGGAACGGAAGCTCGAAAGGATCCCGCTGGTCACGGTGGACTTCCTCCAGAAACTCGTTCGCCAGCCGGTGATAGACCAGCCCGATCGCCATCTCCCGCTCCTCGTCCCCTAACACGGAACAGGTCTCCAGATCCTGGATGTAGCCGAACCACACCTCCTCGATCCGGTTCAGATTGCATTCGGATTGCTGGTCCATCAGCAGACCATTGGCGCGAAGCCAACGGGGATCCAGGGCAGGTCCGGGTACCGCGCGTTTCAGCCGGAACAGCCCCCCGCTGTCCGACTCGCGGACAAAATGCTTCCACAGCAGATCGGTCACCCGTTCGATCAACTGGGCATGACTGCGGGCATGACGCTGGCGGAGCGTGCACAGGGTCCGCAACATCGGCTCGATGCGGCGGGCCCGGAAGTCGTCACGCATCGTTTCGAGTAACGCCAGCACCGCGTTGCCGGATAGCGCCGCCTTCAACCGCCGCTGGCCATTCGACGTGGGAAAGCCCACTTCCTCCGCCCGCCGCTGGCCGGCGAACACCAGCAAGTGATTGGCAATCCGATAAGCCGCACGTTCCGGAGACAAACGGTCCCAATTCGCGGCTCGCCGAGAAACATCCCCTGCGTAGTGAGCAGCCAAGCCGCGGACAAAGAGACGCCATTCGGCCAACGGCGATTTGCGGGGAATCGCAGACAACCGCTCCCAAGCCGCCTCCGACTGGCCCGCCTCCACCTCCTGCAACGCCGCCCGGACCCAGTCCGCCTGCTCGTTCCACTGCGGATAGGCCGGTGACCTGCGGTGTGGGTGCAAAACCGCTTCGTCCGCCAGCGATTGAGCGACCGGACCGCTCAAGGCGTCCTCGGCAGACACTTCGGAACCCGCAACACGGGGGTGCTCACCCAGTCGGACAGACAGCATCTCAAGCTGCGACTCCAGGTCGCCGACAGTCACCCCCAACGTGCGGAGTTCGTTCAACAACTCCGTCGCCAACTCCCGATTGCCCCGCTCGAACAATTGCTCCGCACGTGCCAACAAAGCCCGCTCCAAAACCTCGCGAGACTCCGGACTCGCTGAAGCCTGGTGCTGCAGCCGCGCGTGTTCGAGTGCCAATTTGGCATTTCGTTTTTCCAATTCACGCTGGGCAATCTTCAAATGATCCAGCGGGACACGCGGACGTCCCCGACCCCGTTTGTTCTTTTTTCCCATGCTTCCGTCCATGTTTCTGAAGCAACGCGGTTTCCAGCGAGGCGAATTTTATCAGATTTACCGCCTGGATAGACCCCCCAAACCCAAAAATTTTCAAATTTGCGGTTGAAGAAAGGGGCTCGCCGCCGAAAGCCGCCTCTTTCTGGCAACGCTGGCATGGCGATTGCTCTCGATTAGGGGGATAGCCCGCGACTGCCAGTTCGGTATGAATAGAAGTAGTCAGCCTTGGGTCGCGCGGGGGAGATACGAACCATGAATGGCTCCTGGAAATTAGGACAACTGGCCGGCGTTCACGTGCAAATCCACTGGACGTTCCTGCTATTACCCTTGCTTATTGGGGGATCTACTTGGTCCTCGGCCGGTGCCGCCGCCGCCATTGCCGCGGTGGTCTTCGTCCTGGCCATCTTCGGCTGTGTGATCTTGCATGAGTTGGGACACGCCCTGGCTGCCCGGCAGTTTGGCATCAAGACCCAGGACATCACGTTGCTACCGATCGGCGGGGTGGCGCGCCTGCAACGAATGCCCCGACAGCCCTTGCAGGAATTGGTGATCGCCCTGGCCGGCCCCGCCGTGAACGTGCTGATCGCCGCCTCGCTCCTGGGAATGCTCCGGCTGCAAGGTGTCTCGCCCGCCCAAACCCTGTCCCTGGATTTGATCCAAACTTCATTCCTGACCCGACTGATGTGGACCAACGTGATCCTGGTGCTGTTCAATCTGCTGCCCGCCTTTCCCATGGACGGCGGCCGCGTGCTGCGATCCCTCTTGGCGCTGGCCGTGTCCTACCTGCGGGCGACCCAAATCGCCGTCGTCGTGGGACGGATCATGGCGCTGGCCTTCGCCGCCTGGGCCTTCTACGGCGGAAATTGGATGCTCCTGTTCATCGCCGCCTTCGTCTACCTGGCCGGCAGCAGCGAATTGGCTATGGCACGCCTCCAAACGGCAACGCATGACATCTACGTCGATGACCTGATGCAACGTCATTTTCACACGGTTTCCGCCGATCAACCCCTGAATGACTTGGTCCTCCACCTGCCGCTGGCTACCCAACAAGATTATCCCGT
>SLMF01000195.1 GCA_007133715.1 Planctomycetaceae bacterium | reverse complement strand
GTCAACAGGGGCCCGTAGCGGCGGTCGGGATTGCGAGCGGGAAGGCGCATCAGCGGGACTCCTCGGGCCGATAGACTGCGAACGCCACATTCCACAGACCGGCTTGAGCACAGGCCCAGAGCACCGGTTCGACATGCTGGTAAGCCACTTGGCGATCGCCCCGGATACGGACCTCGAATTCCGTTCCCCGCTCGGCCACCGCGGCTGCCAGGCGATCCGCCAATTCTTCAGTCGCCACCGCCCGGCCGCCCAGCGAGAGCTGCCCGTCCTCACGCAGGTTGATCGTCATGCGCCGCAACGCCGATTCGGGCGGCAGATCGCCGCTCTCGGCCACCGGCAGCGGTAGCGGCAATTGCGATTCCTGCCGGGCCAGATGGCTGGAGACCAGAAAGAAGATGATCAGCAGGAACACGACGTCGATCATCGGGGTCATATTGAACCCGAGTTCGCTGCTGCGGGCCGGGTGCGTGACTTTCATCCGCTTGCTCCTGCCGCCGGAGGCGGCGGGGGTGCAGCCGCGCCGGGTCGCGACGTCCGCCGCCGTTTCAAAGGCGCCACCGCATGTTGCGCCAAATAGGCCGTCTCGGCGATCAATTGGTCCAGCCGGTTGCGGAACACGGCGAACACGCCCAGCGAAGGGATCGCGACCAGCAGACCGCCGACGGTGGTCACCAAGGCCTGATAGATCCCCTCGGCCAAATCGCCAGCCCCAGCCGCACCCTGCGTCAGGGCTACCTGCTGGAAGGCAAAAATCATCCCCGTCACCGTGCCCAGCAGGCCGACCATCGGCGCAATGTTGCCGATCACCGAAAGGTATTCGAGCTTGCGATACAGGCGAGCGGATTGTTCGGCCGTGGCGTCCTCCAAAGCCTTTTCGACTGCGGGCCAACCACCCCCCCATTCCGACAGCCCATTCAGTACGACGAAGGCCAGGACGCTGGGCGCCTGGCGGCACAGCTGATCGGCATCGCGTACGCGGCCCGCTTCCAGCAACTCGCGGACCTGCTCACTCAAACCCTCCGGCATGATCTCGCCCCGCCGGATGGTCATCAGATGCTCGAAGACCAGATAGGCCGCGGTCAGCGAGAGCAGCAGCAGCAGCAGCACGATCGCGATCCCGACGAACCCGCCGGAGAACACGATGCGGAGGAATCCCTGCGGCGCGGCCGCCTGACCGCCAAGGGACTCGGCCGCCTCGCCCGACTGCCCCCAAGCAACGGTGGCCGTGGCCGCACCGATACGGGCCGCCGTCGCCATCGACCACCGGCTCCCGGTCGCGATCCCTCGAATCGATTCCTTGACTGGCACCATAAATTCCTTTGCGAAAGGCAGGCTGGGAAAAAGGTCGGGCGCCGCCGTCAATCGCCCGCAGCGCAGGCCCCTTGTTCCAAACGTTGCCGAGCCGGCTGGTAGCTGGCCGTCTGCGGGTAGTCGCGGAGGATCTCGCGGTACAATACCCCGGCTTCCACCGGCTGCCCCTGACGCTCCAATTGCTCGCCCGCATCCAGCAGGGCGGCAGCTGCCAACGCCGGTTCCCGGTCTCCGTACAGGATCGGGACACGCAGAAAGGTCAGTACCGCTTCCTGGCTGCGCCCCCGCGCCGCCAGCCCCCGGGCTCGCGTGTCGTAAGCCCCGGCTCGCAACGCGTGGGGCATCCGGGCCGTCAGACGGGCCCAGCGTGCTAATTCGTCGGCACCGGCAGTCGCCACCTGCGTCCGCCACAACTGGGCTTGAGCCAGCATGGCGATCCGCGAGTCGGCCCGGGAACGCAACTCGCCCAACGTCGCGATCGCGGCCTCACGCCGGTGAGTCGCCAACAACCAACTGGCACCGATCAAACGAGCCGCTTCCGGTTGGGACGGTTGCATCCAGACTTGCGCTCGACGTTCCCCTTCCGACGTCAGCGGAACCGTCCGCCAGCCGAGCGGGATGTCGGCAAAATAGGGCGTCTGGGGATCGCTCTGCACCAGTCGCAGGAACGTTTCCACGGCCGGCACGAGCCGGTCCAGATGTTTCAGGCATCGCACGGATCGGGCCAGCAATTTCCGCCGCACCCAGCCCCGCGACTCCTCAGAGAAGGCCTGAGCATAAGCCGCCAAGGCCTCGGCAAACCGGCCCTCACGCATCTCGCGGTCGCCCGCCACCTGCTGGGGATGCCAGCGGGTTTCGAGCCGAATGACTTGCTCCGCCGCCATCCGCTGCTCCGAACCGCGGGCCGTACGCCAGACCAGCCCTTCGCCCGTATAGTCGACAATCGTCCCCCGCACCGTGCTCTGCCGCTGACCCGCAGCATCCGACCAGTAGGTGATCTGATCGGTGTCTTCCGCCAACCCCAGGCTGGAAGTCAGACTGAGCCCGATCAACCAAAGGGCCCAGCAACGCCCGCTCGGGCGTCGGGCGGGCGAGGGACGGGGGCGAATCGGGGCACCGGGCGTACCAACCGGCCCTGCCTTCGGGCGTCGGGCGGCCGGGCGAGGCGGCCAACGGCGGTGGCGCGCGGCGGCTGACTTCATCGTGGCCCCCTCCTTTCCGACCGATTGCCCAACTGCATCACATCCACGTAAACGTGCTGGCCGTCGTTCTGGCGAGCCAGTCGCTGCAGGAAGTTATCTCCCCCCACGGAAGGGCCGACTCCGAACTCGATCGCGTGGATCGCCGTCCCCCGATTCATCCGCCGTAAACGGTCTAACTCGGCCTCGGAGAGTTGAGGTTCATCCGCGTCGGTCAGGAAAAAAAGCACCTCGGGAGCCAGTCGCAACGCGGCTTGCAACGGCGCCACGTGCTCGGTGCCACCCACCGCACTGATTCCAAACACAAACCGCTCCGCTTGGGCCAAGTTGTCCTCGGTGGCAAACAGCATCCCCGGAGTGGCCGCTTGACTCGGATTGAATACGGTGAATTCATGGTTGTAAAAGAAAATCTGGAACTGATCCGTCGGCTGCAATGACCGCAAACTGTTGCTCAACGCCGCTTTGGCCGCCGCCAACGGGGTACCGCCGAACCAACTCATGCTGCCCGAACGGTCGAAGACATAGACGAATCGCGAACCGTAGCCCTCGGCACCGAACACCGAGGTGCGGGTCCCTTCGCCCAAGGCACGCGACGGGCCTTGCCCCGCGGTCAAGGCGTCCGCTCGGGGCAGGGCGGCCGACCAATCGCCCGTGCCGTGGGCCCGCGTACTCTCGCCGGCCGGAAGAGCTGTCGCGACGTCCCCCGGTAGCTCGGAGACCCCCGGCAAACCGTCCGACTCCGACAATTCCGCGTCCCGAAAACGCTCTCCAGCCTCCCAACCACCGTCGGTGAACGCCGCGTCCGCGTCCGCGTCCGCGTCGGAAAAATACGTCACCTCGTCTCGCGTTTGACGGGTCAGCACAATCCCCGCCGTCCGCTCGGGCTCCGGGAGAACCCCCGGCGAAGGGATGCGGACCAGCCAGCCCATCGCCAGCATCAATACGGCATGCAGCAGCAGCGACATGCCCCAGGCGGGAACCGGCCGTTGCGGCGGTTCTGCGACTGCCCAAGGATCGATCGCTGGCTCCGTGTACGCGGGCTTCCGGGGCATCATGCTCGTCGAACAGGCGGGTTAGGAAAGCAGGGGAATTTAGCCCCCCTGATACGGCTCTTGTCAGGCAATGTCGCAGCGGGCCTGCCGGTTCGTCGCTGCCTCTTCCATCTTATCGCTCTCGAGTACAAAGAACCAGACTTTCATCCGGCACTCCGTTCTGCTCCGATGCATCGGATCGAACGGCTCGCCGGGGCAAGCAAAGTTTGGGATATTGCCATGCTCTGGGATATGTCGTAGAACGGAGTTCCGGCCGTAGGGCGAGTTGGGCGTGTGCTTCGGTTGTTGCCGCAGTCGGGCGTCATGTCGGAGGGGGCACGCACGGGCTACTGTCCCTCCCCCTTGTGAGTAGATGCTCGCCCGCATCGAAATCCCCCGCCCCTTTCACCCCCCTTCCATTGAGGTGTCTTATGAACCCGTATGGGAACCTTACCCGCGTTTGCAACCCGGCGATGCTGCTCGCTGTCGGTTTGTTCTGGGGCTCGCTCACGTCGGCGAACGACGAATTCGGTTACCCGCCCCAGGTTTCTTTGGAGGAGGTCCAGCAGCGGCTGGAAGCGGTAGAACTCGTGCGACCGCGTCTGCTGGCCACGCCGGACGATTGGGACCGATTGCGAGCGGCGGTGGCAGATACGCCGATGCTGCAGGAGGCTGCCGAAGGTATCGTCGCTCAAGCGATTCAGATGGAAGAGGTGCCGCCGATCACACGGACGCTGCAAGGTCGCCGGCTGCTGAGCGAATCACGGCGTGCGCTCAAGCGTTTGACCACGCTGGCCATGGCTTATCAATTGACGGGCGAAGCGCGCCATGGGGAACGAGCCCGCCAGGAAATGCTGGCTGTGGCGGATTTCAGTGACTGGAACCCCAGCCACTTCCTGGACGTGGCCGAAATGACGCTGGCAATGGCCATCGGTTACGACTGGGTGTACGACCAACTGGACGAACCGACTCGCCAAGTGATCCGCCAGGCGATCGTGGAGAAAGGGGTGGCCCTGCCCTTCGAAACTCGCCATCGCGGCTGGGTCCGGGCTCAGAATAACTGGGGACAGGTCTGCCACGCCGGGATGACGGCCGGCGCGCTGGCTGTGATGGAACATCATCCGGACCTGGCGGCGAGAACCGTGCACAGCGCGGTGCAGAACGTCACGGCCGCAATGGCCGTCTATGAACCGCGGGGCAGTTACCCCGAAGGACCCGGATACTGGTCGTACGGGACCCATTTCAACGTGGTGCTGATCGACGTGCTGGAAAGCGTGTTGGGCACCGACTTGGGGCTGACCCGGGCACCGGGTTTCGATCAGACGGGGGCGTATCTGAGTCTGGCCACGGGCCCGAGCGGGTTGTTCTTCAACTATGCCGATGGCGGCTCGGGTCGGCGGGTGGCTCCGGCCCTGTTCTGGTTTGCCCGACGGTACGAACGCCCCGATTGGTTGCTGGGCGAGGAGTCCCGCTTGCGCGACGCGCTGGCCCGCCGCAGTGTCCGCGACGTGGCCTCGGGTACGGATCGTCTGCTGCCCCTGACCCTGCTCTGGTTCACGGAGCTGGAGTCGGAGCCGGAAATTCGTATGCCGCTGCACTGGCACAGCGGGGATTCGATCCCGGTGACCGTGCATCGCAGCAGCTGGACCGATCCGAACGCGACCTACGTGGGTCTGAAAGCCGGTTCGCCGGCCGGCCCGCACGGGCACATGGACATCGGCTCGTTCGTGCTCGAAAGCGATGGGGTGCGATGGGCGGTCGATCTGGGGGCGGAGGGCTACCACCGCATCGAATCTCGCGGGCTGAACTTCTGGAACCGCTCGCAAGACTCCGATCGCTGGCGGGTGTTTCGCCAAAACAACCACAGTCACAACACCCTGGTGATCGACGGTCAATTGCAGCAGGCGGCGGGGCATGCCCCGATCGACCGCTTCTCAGACGATCCGGAGTTTCCCTACTCGGTGACCGCGATGAGCGAAGTCTATGCGGGCCAGTTGGAATCGGCCCGGCGGGGGGTCGCGTTGTTGCCCTCACGAGAAGTGCTGTTCCAGGACGAGTTGAGCGGTTTGGAGCCGGGGAGCCGCGTCCGCTGGGGGATGGTGACGCGAAGCGAACCTCGGCAGGCGGGTAGCCGCGAGATCGAGCTGCGGGACGGCTCGGCGCGGTTGCAGTTGCAGATCCTGGCTCCCTCGGACGTGGTCTGGAAAACGGTCGATACGGCCACGCCCCGCGAGGAGTGGGATTCGCCCAACCCGGGCACGGTGATGGTGGCGTTCGAAGCCCTCGCGCCCGACTCGGGTGAATTGACGCTGACCGTGCTGGCAACCCCGGGCAGCTGCGAGACGTCGCTCCGCGAGAACCTGGAATTACGGCCCTTAGATGCCTGGCCGTCGAACGGTCGCAATTGACCGGCCCGTTACCCAACGCGGCCAGCGATCGCAAGCAGGCGAGGGGGACGCTCCGATTCGAAGCGTTCGAGACGGGGTCCCCACCTGCGAAAATAGCCGCGAAAGACACGCTACGGTTACCTCGGAATCCAGAAGGAGATCGGCGATGAACAAAGGGAACATGCTGTTCGTAATCCTGCTGCTGGGGCCCCTCGTGGGAACGGCTGCCGCGGAGCCGGCGGGGACCGCACGTTTCGCCCGCGTGTTCCTGTCGGAGGCTTCGAGATCCTCAACGCCCGCTGGCCCGATCCGCACGCCGCCCGACTCCTGGAACAGACGCGGCCACTGACCGCGACCCACTCCGCACCTTGGTTGACCTTGACCCACGGGCACGTCGCGAGGCGCTAGCAGAGATTCTGATCAGCCTTGACGGCTGGCCGCACCTCGATTCGTGATCAAGATCGGATGCCGGTTTGGCCACGCTTTGGCGGCGCGATTCCAGAATGTTGGACGTTGCTCCTATTCCCAGATCAAGCGGAAATAATACAAGTCGGCTTGCTCCGTGCCGTGCATTCGGGCCCGTTCCGTGAAAACCACCAAGTATTCATCCTCGTTGATCGGTGCAATGGTCGGGTAGCCGTACAGATTCTGGTTCAGGGGACGGTCCTTGTCGAAATC
>SLMF01000626.1 GCA_007133715.1 Planctomycetaceae bacterium | reverse complement strand
TGAGCGCCGCTCTGGCCGAACAGGGACAACGCGTCTGTCTGATCGATCTGGACCCCCAAGCCCACGCGTCCTTGCATCTGGGCGTGGCCCTGGGCAACGACCGCCAGTCGGTCTATCAGGTCCTGACCGGCGATACCCTGCTGGCTGACGTCCGCGTGGCCATCGAAAACAACCTCTGGCTGATCCCCTCCCAACTGGATCTGGCCGCCGCCGAAATGGAACTGGCCGGCGAAGTGGGCCGCGAAGTGATCCTCCGCGATAAACTCGAACTGGACCACGAACCGTACGACTTCCTGATTATCGACTGCCCCCCCTCGCTGGGCGTGTTGACCCTGAATGCCCTGACCGCCGTCCAAGAAGTGTTCCTGCCGCTCCAACCCCACTTTCTCGCCCTGCACGGCTTCGGCAAACTGCTGCGTACCATCCA
Organism: Planctomycetaceae bacterium; assembly: GCA_007133715.1. Classification (GTDB taxonomy): domain Bacteria; phylum Planctomycetota; class Planctomycetia; order Pirellulales; family Pirellulaceae; genus SLMF01. The sequence continues at coordinate 6,180 of SLMF01000626.1, read as the reverse complement.
GGTGGTCGCACAACGACTGAACCCCGGACTCCGCCTCAGCGGGGTGATGCTCTGCATGTACGAATCGGGGACGCGTTTGGCCGCCGAAGTCACCTCGGATGTGGCCAGTTTCTTCGAACGGCAGAAGGTGCAAGGTAGCGCCTGGGGCGAGGCTCAAAACTTCCAAACCCGCATCCGCCGCAATATCCGGCTGGCAGAAGCCCCCAGTTTCGGCCAATCCATCTTCCACTACGCACCCGATTCCAACGGAGCCCGCGACTACCGCCACCTGGCCCGCGAAGTCCTCGGGCTGCCCCCGGATTCCCCGCCGATCGCCGAAGAACCCGAATTGGTCACCTGCCCCTGACAAAACCGCCACGTCCAAGTCGGGTCTCCGAAACCGCGTCAAGTGAACGCAGGAAGTAGAACTGCGTGGCAGAAGAAGCGACTCGAAAACATGTGGCTCCCCTCAGTTTTCCCCAGTCGCCCCTTCTTGAAGACTCGGCTGCGATCCCTTCCAGCGGTAGCCGAGGCCATGCACGGTCTGGATCAAATCGGCTCGCTCGCCCAGTTTCGTCCGGAGTGACTTGATGTGCACATCAATCGTCCGCTCGCGACGAACGTTCTGATGGTCGCGACAACGCTGCCCCAGTTCCTGGCGGTCATGCACATTGCAGGGATTACCGGCAATCGTCCACAGCAAACGGAATTCGATGGGCGTCAGCCGGAGCGAGCGCCCGTCCAAAGTGGCTTCATGCCGCCGCAGATCCATTTCGAGACCCCCAATCGATAGCCGCACGTCCCGGCCCGTTCTTGAACCGCCCGGGGCAATCTCCAGCAACGCCTGCAGGCGTTCGGACAGCAGCGTTTCGCCGCGGTCCCGATTCTCGGCAAGAAACAGCCGCGGCAACAGCAGATACGCCGGTTCCTGGCTGGGCGACACCTCGCTCCGTATCCGGCGACAGACTTCCAAATTCTCCGCCTCCGGTAACCGCTGATCCAAAATAATCACATCCGGCAGAAAATCACCCGCCCGCCGCACTCCGTCGCGGGCATCCGAGATGGTCTCCACACAATGTCCCGCCTGCCGTAGTTGTCCCTCTAGCTCCCCAAGCAACACGCTCGGGGTCCCCATGATCAGAATTCTCAATGTTCCCATCGGCCTACCAGCCCCCCACTCGGTTATGGGCCTCTACTTGCCAAAGCATCGCCGCATATATCGAATATCCCCTGCTGAGGTATCATCGACAGCCCTCAACGAAGTGAAGCATCCCGCAATGACGGGATGCCTCCCTCAAACAATCCGCCCCCCCCCAAAAAAAAGTACGACGCTTCCCTGGCAAGCACCGGGGGCTGCGAAAGGCCAGAAAACGCGTAGCCCCAACGGACAAGATGACGCTAATATACCTCCGATACATATCCGGTGTAAAGACGCTTGATGCCACGATCGCATCTCGCCGCTTCACTCGACCGGCGGCCTCTCGGCAGCACGCGCGTGACGAAGTCGCCATCCCGTGCAACTCGGCGGCGCTGGGAACGCGTACACTCCCATGGACGAGTGGCCGCGTTTAGAGGGGTAAGTCTTTCCGCATGCATCTTCCTAACACTGCCTCGCTTCGCTCGGCCGCAACCAAAGAGATGTCATTGGCGAAGCTCCGTCGCGCGGTGGTGCGGCCCGGGTAGCATCCAGGGAGTCCAGCCGCTGTAGCGCAAAGCCCATGTAGGCACCGGTGCCCTGATTTGCTGATTCAGGATTTTCTGTGTAGGAAAGCGTTACCCCCGCCGTCTCGGCGGCCAACAGGAGCGTCCCTCCGTTTTCCCGAGGCCATGACGTCTTTTGGCGACGATACCGAACGGCTCCCGTTTGCTCGAAATCATGGTCCCCCTTTTCCATCGTGTGCCGCAGTTCAAGCAAAAAAAACACCCCAAGGGAACAGAACGCCGTGAAACCCGTGAAAGATGCGCGCACGGCGCAGAGATGTCATACCGTAAGACTCTAAGTGGCCCTAACAAAATTGGGCTGGGAGACCTACGGTCGGCGGTTTCGGCGGGGTCAGAGACCCGCGCCGAGCAGTTTTGTTAGGGCTTCTAAGTGGGGACTCTGACCCGATCAGGTCGGCTCAGTTATCTCTTTGCCGATCCTCCTGTTCTTCCAGAACGGCTTGGGCATGCCGGGCTAGGTGGCCGCGGAGATCCGTCGCGTACGCTCGCAAGCGGGCCTCGCCCAACCCCTGGTAATCGCCCAGACGGAAGAGGGCTCGGGCCAGCAGCAGTTCGCGAAGCGATTCGCGGCGGGTGTGGACGGCGTTCAAATAGCGGGCATACTCGGCGTCGTGGGCCCGGGCCGCCTCCAGTGTGTCGTGAACATACCCCGACATGCCAGGCTTGCCCAGCAACTCCGCCAACGCGGGGGCCGCAGCAGGATCGCCCAGTTGCTCCAACGCCAATGCGACCGCGCGGTGGTGCGAAAAGTAGATGTCGGCATCCAGCAGAGCCACCTTGTCAAGAATCACCGGTACGGCCTCCCGGTTGCCGCTCTTGCCCAACGCAATGATGGCCTTGTCCAACGGGCTTAGCGCATCGCCCGACTGACCCATGCCCCGATAGTTCCAACCCTCGTCCCATTGCCCGGCCGCTCGAACTTTTTCCAGCAACGGCTCGGCGCCCGTGGCATCGCGGAACAGCAGGGCCAGCATCAGGGCATAGGCGTAGCGCCGGTCGCCCTCGCTGGATTGGAACTCCTCCCGCAGCAGCGGCAGCGCCTGTTCGCGATGGTAATTGACGAGCGCCGCGGCGCGGTAGCTTTCCGTCGCCTCGCGGACCGCCGCCGCAACCTCCTCGGCCGGCACGGGCAGCGAGTCTTCCTGGTCCAGCACGTCCTCGGGCAGGTAATCCAGTTCGACCAGTCGCTGCTGCACGGCCCGGATATCGATTTCGCGGAGCAGGGCTCCGTCGCGCGCAGCTGTCGCGGCGGCCACTCCCGCAGCGTAGCCCTGGTTCTGAATACAGGGCTGCATCCGTACCAGAGGCACCGCGTCGCGGTGAACGCTGATCCCCAGACCGGTCACCAGCACTCCTTCCAGACCTCTCGGCAGGAGGCACCGATAGGGGATATTCACGCGGAAACGGACGCGGCCCATCGGCTGCGTCTCCAACAGCAAAAATGGATCGATCGAATAGCCGTGCGAGTCGTAGTCGGTCAGGGCTTGGCTGATCGTGTCGGGGTAGGTACGGTTGATCGCCTGGTCCAGGATGGTCATGTAGAAGTCACCGAGGATCCGCCGCCGCTCTCGCGTATCGATCAGTTGGCCCTGATCGAAGGCTTCCGGGTATTTCTGCTTGGAGTAGACGAACACGTGCCAGACGTCGAGCAGATCGGTTTCGTCGACGAGGGTGAAGTCGGAGTTGGTATAGGCGGCGCCCAGGCGGCGTGGGGGCAGGCCGGTCCCCTGCATGCCGAACTCGCCGGCGTCCGTATAGTCCGTTTCGGCTCCAGCCGCGGCGGCGATGTCGGCGTTACCGGTCGAGTCGATCACGACGTCCGCCAGGACGACGCCGCGTCCTTGGGGCGTGGCCACGACGGCGCCGACGACGCGATCGCCCTGTACCACCGCACCGCAACCCATGCTGCCGAACCAGACCTCGGCGCCTTCATCGAGCAAGGTTTGCCGCCACCACTGGGCTCGCTGTTCGGGCCGCCAGCTGGCTCCGCCCGGCACGGTGGCGGTGAATCCGCTGCGATTCCCGTGGTGATAACGGCTGATGTACCCGGCGGTGCCCACGCCGCCCAGCATGTGCAGGTACTCGACCACCAGCACCCGCGCTCCTTCGCGCGCCGCACCGATGCCTGCGGGCGCGCCGCCGGTCCCGCCCCCGATCACCACCACGTCATAATGCCCGAGCACGGGCAGATCGCGGGCTTCCTGGGTCACGGTGGGCAGCGACTGGTGCGGCCGCACGCCCTGCAACACCTCGCGCACGTCGGCGGCCCGCGTCGTATCCCCCGCCGCCTGGCCCGGCAAATGCACACCCGTCAGGGCCCCCACCGCGGCCGCTTCCTCCGCAGCCACGGCTCCGATCCGAGCGCCCAGGTCGATCAACTCCAACGGCCGCAACAGCTGCTCGGCCCGCAACCGACTGACATCGGCCGTGCCGCCCAACACATACAGCCGCTCGACGCCCCGGGGACGGAAGACGTCCAACGGCAACGTGTCGACCGGCAGGTCCTCGGCGTCCACCGACTGCCGAGCGTACACCGCGTCCGGAGGTACCTGGAATAACCGATCGGCCGTCACCCGTTGGTCCGGGTGATAGGTGAGCGTTCGCGCCAGCTGGTCGGCCGCGTTGAACGCGGCATGACTCCCGTCCGCCATCGGCAGATCCAGGGTGTACTCGATGACGGAGAAGCGGCGGGCAGCGCCCTGCAGCAGCGGGCCCCGCGAGTTGCCCCAGCGGACGGCGTAACCTCGCAAAGGCGATTCCCCGATGCAAATCTCGCACCAGCCGGGAAAACCGCAAACGCAAGGGTAGGCCACAAACCCGGGCTCGACCCGCCGGACCGAACCGTCAGCCACCTCGACCGGTTCGCCGCCTACCACCACGCGGCGGAAACGGTGCGTGCCCGCCGGATAGGGCCGAAAACGGGCCCCCGCCAGACGCGCCACCGTGCCCCGCTCGGTCGCGTCGATGATCGTGCCAGCCCGCACGGCCTGACGGCCCGCACGGTTGACCATCACGATCCCCGCCAGTTCGCCCCCCGCGTCCCGCAACACGTCGGTCGGGTGACAGCTGAACAAAAAATCAACTCCCGCCTCCAGTAACGCGTTTTCCAGCGTCTTCTTCACATGCAGCGGGCGAGGCGGCGACTGCGGTCCGTCCGCCTGCTCCTCGCCAACGCCAAACACCTGGATCTCCCCCAACAAAATGCGGTCGTATTCCGGCATCTTCTCCAGCGAAAACCGCACATACCGCGCCGTCTGCTCGACCGGAACGCTCAATACGTAATGGTCCAACTCCACACCCGGCTCGCCCTCTAACTGGGCTACCTGCTGCCAACTCTGCCGGTCATCGCTGATCGACACGGTGAGACTCGCCACATTGAAGCCACTGCCTCCCGTGGTTGCCTCGTCGCGCCGGTACACGACTACCCGCACATCGTCGATCTCCCGAGCCTGGCCCAAATCGGCGTCGATGTCCACATCGCCGTCGTACTGGACGCTTTGGCTCGAAGCCTGGCCCCACATGCCGTTGGTCAGTCGGCCGGGCGGATCGGTGTCGTGATGCGGCGCACCGGTCGGGCGGCTGGTCGTATAGCTCAATTCCAGCGGCTGGCGTCCCAGTTCCGGCCGCTGGCGGTCGTCGAAGATCGCCTGGGCTAACGCTGCCTGCGGTTGTTCGCCCTCCTCCAGCCACAGCCGTAGCGTGCCCGTCATGTCTTCCCCCAGATAGGGGTGCGGTGCGGCCAGAAACACGCTCGCACCCGCCTCCGCCGCCGACACCGCCGCCGACACGGCCCCCGTGCTCCCGCCCAACACCACCACATCGACGTCGTAGGCCACGGGCAACTCCCGCGCCGATTCGCGGACATGAGCGTAGTCCTCGGCCGACACGGCAGAAATCACGACAAAAATAAGGGCTGCCAGGGCAGCAAACGCTGGTAGGCGAGGGTTCGACTTCATCGCTACGGGTTCCTCTCCGGTATAGGCCAAGCCGACGACGCTCCGCCGACCTAGCCACCTGGGGGGCCACGGCCAAGGGTTCGGACGGCAGGGTCAGAACAAAACGGAAGACCATCGGGACTCGCCCGATGCGTCCTCACCCATCAATTTACCGTTTGGTCCCACGACAACAACCCGGCGGCCCGTTCCCGGCGAGAGGATTCCGTGGGTTGAAACCCACGGCGACGGTCATGCGGTCGCTACGCGACGGGGGCGGGGAGGTTCGTGCCCGTATCAATATGATGCATGACCTAATCGCGGCTCCGGTCGAACATTTTGTTCTGTCCTTTGTTGCGAATTTCAAGCCATCGCTTTAGGGAAGTCTGGCTTTCAGTTGACGGACGGCCGAAGACCAAATTCTCCACGCTGATGTCCTCGTCCAATTGCTGCCAATGAATACCTCGCCCACCTCCGATCAGTCGCCAGTCCTCCCGTTCCTCGGCCGTCCCTTGGCACAGACGGGGATACCAGGAAAGCGGGGCAG
>SLMF01000740.1 GCA_007133715.1 Planctomycetaceae bacterium | reverse complement strand
CGACGATCTCGCGAATCACATCCCCCCCCCGTGCAGACCGGTTACGGCTTCTCCGCCGCCGGGGGCGTCCCCGGGAGCCGACCTTTCTCAATCAGCTCGCCAAACGTCACCCCGCTGCTGGATTTCTTCTCCTCCGCCTTCTCGAACAGTTCCTTGAACCACGCGTTCAGCTTGGCCCGATCCTCCTGCAGCTCCATAAACTTCTTCTCGCTTGCCCCCAGTTCGGATAACTTCAGCCCGTAATCGTTCCGTTCATCCTCCTCACCATAGTGGCAGATCTCGCACTGCGCCTTCACCGCCAACGGCATCAGGGGGGTCCCGCGATAGTGCTGGACAAACGCGGGGAAAAAGGGCGTAATGGCCCACACCGAATTGGCTGACATACAAACCGCTACAACAAGGGGAATCACCAGAAAACGTAGACAACGCATGGCCCAAATGCTCCAAGAAATGAGAAAAACGACTCGCGAATACTTTTCGCGACTCGCTTCCCAATAAAACCGGGGATCGGGGCACTGTCAAGCATTCTTCCTTGCTCCCTTCCCCCGGGCCCGCTACGATACCGGGAAGGGGCGTCCTGTTTTGGAGAGCGCATTGATGAGTATACGGCAACGGAATTTCCCGACGGCTACGGCCGTTTATCCACCAAATGGCTTGCGGTTGGCCCTGACGTGTTGGGGGCTCCTGCTCTTTGCCTGGTCAACGGCTTCCCCAGTTTCTGGCGATGAGCGGATGCCTGAATTGATTCTCGGTCAGGCCGAGGCCGCCCGCTCGGGAGAGGACGCGGAAATGATGCCGGTGTTTGTACCGGCGCCCAGCGACGTGCGGCGGCCGTGGATGCGAGCTTCCCGAGCCATCGAAGAGGGCCGCTACTCGGACGCCGCTTTCGAATTGGGCCGCTTGCTGGCGAACGAAGCGACGGATCAGGCCGAAGGTCAGGATTTCTTCCTGCCGGAAACCGGTACCGGCCAGTCCGGACTCACGGCCAGTCTGAGGGGAGAGATCGGGCGGATGCTGGCCGCGATGCCCTCGGCCGGACGCCAGGCGTACGAGCTGCAGTTTGGGGCTCAGGCACGAGCCCGATTGGATGAAGCGGTGTCGGCCGGCGATCTCCGGTTGCTGGAAGAGGTGATCCGCCGTTTCTTTCACACGCAAGCGGGTCACGAAGCGACGTTGCTGGCCGGCCGCTTTGCACTCAGCCGGGGCCAGCCGCTGGTCGCCGCGCGGTATCTGCAGCGACTGGCCGATTCGCCCTCCGCTGCCCGTTTCCAGCCGGAATTGTCCCTGCTGCTGGCCACCAGCTGGCTCTCTGCCGACGTGCCCGCCCGGGCACAACGGGCGGTGGCCGAATTGCTGGAACATACGCCCCTGGATTCCTTGACCGTGGCGGGCGATCCGCTGCCGTCGTTCGAGCAGAGTTCCGAGTTTTTCGAGTGGCTCGACTCGCATGTCCAGACGGACTCGCGTCCGCGGGAAGGGGATCTGACGCAATGGCTGGTCTACCGCGGGAATCCCCAACGCAACGCCCGTACGCCCGGCAGCCTGCCGCTGCTGAACCACCGCTGGCGAGTGCCTACCTGCAGCGAACGGCAGGACGAGCAGGTGGTCGAGAAACTGGTCCGCCAATATCGCGACGAGTCGCGGGCGACGCTTCCCGCTGTCCAACCGCTGGCCGTGGGTGAGACGATTCTCATGCGGACGCCGCGGAAGTTGATGGGTGTCGACTTTTCCAGCGGCAGGCGGATTTGGGAGTGGCCTCCTTGGGAGACCGAGACGGCCGACGTGTCGCTGGCGAGCCCGCAGGGTATGCGTTTGGTGCAGAGCACTCGCGAGCAGGAATTGCACCAGCGGCTGTGGGATGATGCGGCGCACGGCCAGATCAGCAGTGACGGCCGCTCCGTCTATTTGATCCACGAGCTGGGCTATGCGGCCGAGGGCCAATTGGCGGCGGCGAACCGGGTGTTCATCGGCCGGGTGGGCGCGCAGGGCGGCGGGTCGGGCGAACCGCGTTCGACGAACCAGTTGGTGTCGTTAAGTCTGGCACGTCAGGGCGCGGCCCAATGGATCGTGGGTGGCGAGCATGGCGAGGACGAACCGCGGCTGGCCGGTGCCTTCTTCCTGGGAGCCCCCTTGCCCCTGGACGACCGCCTCTACACGCTGGCCGAATTCAACGGCGAGATCCGCTTGGTCGTCCTGGATGCCGCCAACGGACGGCTGGAATGGCAGCAGCAATTGGCCCACGTCGAATCCCAATCGATCGACGTGGACAGCCAACGGCGGCTGGCCGGTGCCACCCCCTCCTATCAAGCCGGGGTGCTGCTCTGCCCTACCTCCGCCGGGGCGCTGGTGGCCGTCGATCTCGCCTCCCGCTCGCTGCTCTGGGGCTATGCCTATATCCGGGCCCCCGACCGCTCGCAACAACGCGGGTTCGGCATCGTCCGCCTGCAGCCCCGAGCTTCGATGCCGCAAGGTGCCCGCTGGGCCGACTCCAGCGTCACCGTCGCCGGCAACCGGCTGCTGCTGACTCCCGTCGAAACCGACCAGCTGCACGGCTTGGATCTGCTGACGGGCCAGCCGCTGTGGGAACCGCAGCCGCGGCAAGGCCGCTTGTTCGTGGCCTGCATCCACCAGGATCTGGCGGTTTTTGTCAGCAACGACCAGATCAGCGCCCTGCGGCTGGACGACGGCCAACCGGCCTGGGATTCGCCGCTCGACTTGCCGGATCCGCCCAGCGGTCGCGGGTTCTACAACGGCCAAGCGTACTTCTTGCCCACCACGGGCTCCGAGCTGCTGAAGATCAGCCTGGACCCGCAACAGGGCCAAATCGTCCAACGGCTGCCGACCCGGAACGTGCTGGGGAACTTGATCGCCTACCGCGACGAAATCATTTCCCACGGGCCCGATTGGCTGGCAATCTACCACCAGAGCGAACCGTTGCGTACCCGGGTCGAACAGCTGTTGGCCGAAAACCCGGACCATATCGAAGCGCTGGCCCACTATGGCGAATTGCAGGTCGCCCAAGGCCAGACCTTGGAAGCGATCGAGACCCTGCGGCGCGTGTGCCAGCTGGACCCCCAACAGGAAACGGCCCGCGAATTGCTCGTCGAAACCCTGTTGTCAGCACTCGAAGAGGATTTCGTCAGCCGCCTGGATACGGTGGACGAGATCCAACGCCTGACCGAACATCCGGGCAAACGCAGCCGCCTGCTGCGCCTGCTGGCCCAAGGCTGGCAGCAGCAGGGCGAGATCGAACGGGCCTTCGGGGCCTATATCGAATTGGCCGATTTGCAGGAGGCTGTCCGCGAACGGGGCGGCTCCTTCGACTGGCAGGCAGACGAAGTGGAACGCGGGTGGTCCTGCCAACCGGAACGTTGGCTCGAGGCTCGGCTGAGCGAGCTGCTGACGGCTGCCGAATCGGAACCCCGCGAGCGATTGGATCAGAAACTGGCGGCGTGGCTGGAGACGGCGGAACAGGATCCCGCCGCCCGGCAGCGATTCCTCCGCTACTTCTGGGGACATCCCGAGGCGGAGGGACTGCACCTGGAACGGGCGGCTGAAATGGCGGCCAGCGGCGAGGCGACCGCCGCCCAATTGCGGCTGGCTCGCCTCGAACAGCATCCCCAAGACGAAATCCGCCGCCAGGCAGTGGCCCTGATGGCCCAGCTGCTGATCCGCAGTGCGCAGGAGGATCAGGCGCTGCCTTATCTCGAACGGTTGGCCACGGACTGGCCCGCGGAGATCTGCCGCGACGGCCAAACCGGCCAGCAACTGGCCGACGCCGCCCAACAGCTGCCCGATATCCAACAGGCCCATCGCCGCACCCAACCCTGGCCCGGGGGCCAAGTCGAAATCGCCCACGCAGCGGACGCGGGAAATCGCTACCCCAGCTATCGACGCGTCTTCAGCTGCCAACTCCGCCAACTGTCCGGCGCGGCACCCCAAGGCCTCCGCGTGCTCTACGACCAACATCCCAATTCGCTGATCGTGCGGGATGCGCAGGGCGCTACCCTGCTGAACGTCAATCTGGGTACCCGACGCCTGAATACCGCCGACTTCGGACTCACCCACTTCCGACTGCACGGACATCTGCTGGTGGTCTCGCTGGGCGTCGAACTGCTGGCGATCGATCTGATCCAAGCCGCCCGCAACCCCAACGATCCGATCCTCTGGCGAAAGGATCTGCTCACCCCCGTTCCCGGGGCCACCCCCTTCCAAATGCAGGTCCGCGTCCACGCCCTCCGCCACCCCTGGGGCGATACGCGGCGCGTGTTCGCCGACCCGGAAGAACAATTGCAGGGCGTGACCGGGCCGCTGACCGCCCGCGGCTTGATCTATATGAACTCCCGCGAATTGATCTGCGCAGACTCCCTGACCGGAGAAACAATCTGGGCCCGCGATGGGCTGCCGCCCGGATCGGATGTGTTCGGCGACGAAGAACTCGTCTTCGTCGTGCCACCCCAATCCGCCGAGGCACGTGTCTTCCAGACCCTGGACGGCCAGCAGCGGGGACAACGTCAAGTCGACTCCCTGGCCCAACGCTGGACTACCTGGGGTCGCCATGTGCTGGCCTGGTCCGAACAGCAGGACGTGCTGATCCTGCACCTCTACGATGCCTGGACCGGCAACTCGGTCTGGCGAGAAGACTTGCCCAAAAACGCCAAAGCGACCCTGGTCGAAGACGACGAAGTGGCGATCCTCCAAGCCGACGGGCGATTCGTCGTCCGCTCCCTCCAAGACGACACGATCCGTCTGGAAACCGATCTGGAACCCGAACCGGGCTTGCTGTCCCTGCACGTGATCCGCTCTCGCGAACAGTACCTGGTGGTCACCAACCGCACGGCACCCGTAGAACCCAATACACCGGCCGCCCAGATCCGCACCGTGATCAGCGGTCTGGCCACGCCCCTGATCACCGGCCATGCCTATGCCTTCGACCGCCAATCCGGCCAGCCGCTGTGGGCCGAGCCGGCCGCCGTCGAACGGTATGGCTTCCCCATAGAACAGCCGACCGAAACCCCGCTGCTGCTGTTCCTGCGACAGCATCAACCCGGGGCGGGCGGCCAGACGCGGCAGCATACCTCGCTGCTGGCCCTGGACCGCAACACGGGACAGGAGATTCTCGAAAACGCGGAAATCCCCACCCTGACCTACACCTACGATCTGATCGCCGACCGCCTCGAACAGACCGTGACGCTGGGTCTGCCCACCCGCACCTTGACACTCCAATGGCCGGAGTCAAATGCCCCCGCTGGCGAGGCGGCGGTGGGCGGGACGCCGTAACGCTCGCATCGTGCCGAGCGTTCCGGCGTCCGCCTCAACTTGACCCGCAAACAAATCGCAGACGTGGTACGAATTCAGGCGTAGAACGAATTCAAGCGTAGTATTCGCCACAACAACCCTCGTGCGGGCTGTCCGGCCAGTGTGCGGGCGGTGCGACTTCGTGCCGCGAGACCTGCTTCTCCACCCGATGGAAAATCGACTCGCAGCTGGCAGCCAACTCCCGTAACTGCTCCTGCTCCTCCTCCGTCGGCGGCCGGTACGCCCGCCCCGCCGCAAACGCTTTGGCCGCCAAGTCCAAAAACGCAGGCGGAAATCCCGACACCACCCCCGCTTGCGATAACGTAAATCGCATCGCCAAATCCACCTCGCCCTGCTCCTCGACCGGCCGGTACCACCAACGACGCGTCCGCTCCATGCCCTCCGGCCAGGCTCCCCGGCACAGCGGCTTGATCGCCAAAACCGCCGCACCCTGCTCCGCAGCCAACTCCAGCACCTGCTTGCCAAATTCCATTTGGAAAAACTCGATGAAGTTGATCGGGAACATCACCGTGTCAAATCGGAACCGGCTCATCACCTCCAAGGCGGCCCGGGTGCTGTGCGCCGAAAAGCCGAGAAAACGAGCCTTGCCCTCCTCGCGAGCTTCGATCAGCGTCTCCATCGCCCCGCCCGGACCCAACGCCTGATCCACCTCCTCCTGCTGGATCAAACAGTGCAGCTGGTACAGATCGAAGTAATCTGTATGCGCCCGTTCCAGCGACAACTCCAGCTCCTTCCGGGCACTCTCTTTATCCCGCAAACGGGTCTTGTTGGCCAGATAGTAGCGGCCGCGATCCACGTCCTTCAACGCGTTGCCCAACTTGATCTCGGCATCGCCCCGCCCATAGCTGGCCGCGACGTCGAAAAAGTTGACACCGCTGTCGAGCGCGTCCTGCACCGCGGCCGTACAGACATCCTGCTCTTCATGTACCAAAGAGAGGCCGGGAAAACCGACAATCGAGACCTCCAGCCCCGTACGCCCCAACGTCCGCCGGGGCATCCGACTCCCCTCGCCCGGCGCAACGTCGCTCGCCTCGCCCGGCGCGACCGAACCCCAAGCGCCCGCACCCAGGCCACTGCCCACTACCTTCAAAAAAGAACGTCGTTTCATGATCGCTACTCCGCAAAGGGGATGGAAGCCAAATCACAGGCCGCCCTGGGCCGGGATTCGCACCGAACTCGCCAAACCCGAGACCTCCGCACGATCCGCGTCTGACCGGAGTATACAAGCCCACCCCGCAAGTGAACACCCACAGCAACCGCCGTTCGTTGTTCGTTGTTAAGCATGCCAAATTCACCGAGCGGTTGACTCCTGACTCCTGACTCCTGACCAAT
>SLMF01000704.1 GCA_007133715.1 Planctomycetaceae bacterium | reverse complement strand
CGTGCGCGGGGCTACCGGGTCGTCGAAGCGACGTCCGTCAGCGGGGCACGTGCCCGCTTGGACCAATCTCAGTTCGATTTGGTGCTGTGCGACATCCGACTGGGGGACGGCAGCGGGTTTGAGGTGCTGGCGCACTGTCAGGAGCAGGCTCGGCCCGCCACCGTGATTCTGGTCACGGGCTATGCGACGGTGGAGACAGCAGTGGGTGCGATTCGCGCAGGGGCCTTCGATCTACTGACCAAGCCTTTGGGGGATCAGCAGCTGGCAAGGGCGCTCGAGCGGGCGATGCGTCAGTCGGGCTTGGCGACCGAGTCCGCCCGGTTGCGAAGCGTGTTGGACCAGCGTCTGAGCTTGCCCACGATCGTCGGTGACGCCCCCCGCATGCGTAAGGTTTTCGAAGTGATCGATTGCGTGGCCGACACGCAGGCTACGGTGTTGATCAGCGGGGAGAGTGGGACGGGCAAATCGCTGCTAGCTCGGGAGATTCACCGTCGCAGCCGTCGCCGAACGGGTCCGTTTATCGAGGTAGCGTGTGGGGCGTTGCCGGAAACGCTGCTGGAAAGCGAACTGTTTGGCCACGTTGACGGCGCGTTTACGGGGGCGACGGGCAGCAAACAGGGCCGCTTCCTGCAAGCAGATCGGGGTACGATTTTCTTGGACGAAGTGGGCACGTCTTCGCCCAGCCTGCAGATTCGGTTACTGCGGATCCTGCAGGATTTCGAGTTCGAGCCGGTGGGGGGCACCCGGACTTATCGCGTCGATACGCGGGTCATCCTGGCGACCAACGACGATTTGGCGGCGGCGGTGGCGGCGGGCCGATTCCGCCAGGATCTCTACTATCGGATCAACGTGATCCGCGTCGAGCTACCGCCGCTCCGCGAACGCCGGGACGATATCCCCAAACTGGCCCAACAATTCCTGCAGCGGAGCGTCGCGCAGACCGGGAAGCGGGTCGACGGCTTCTCGCCCCGGGCGTTGGCGATGCTGAAGCAATACGCCTGGCCCGGGAATATCCGAGAATTGCAGAACGCCGTCGAGCGGGCCGTATTGCTGGGCCAGAACCCTCAGATTGAACCGGAAGATCTGCCGCACGATCTCGGGAACCCCGCTCCCCAGGTGCCCTCCGCCGCACGCGGACGAACCCTGAAAGAAGCCCTCGAAGAACCCGAACGCCAGCTCATCGCCCAGGCACTCCGCCAGCATCGGGGCAACCGCAACCAGACCGCCCTGCAGCTGGGTATCAATCGCACCACGCTCTATAAGAAGATGAAACGCCTCGGGTTGCACGCCTCGTTCGCCGGCCTGGGAGAAGTGGCGGGGGGCGAGTCCTGAAGGGTCCGCCAGACGGCCAGCCTGGTCCAGGATTCCGCTCGCCTTGGCCGCACGCACCTTATTTTCTCCACACCTTCTGGTATAATCCCGGGAAACCGGCCAGCAGCCGGATCGAATTCCCAGCATCAAGACGCGGTAGAGGATAGCAGGTCATGACCATTGCGATGACAGAAAGAGCGGCGCAAGAAGTCCAACGGGTCAAAGAAGAGCAGAAACTGGACGCCCCCATGTACCTCCGGGTCGGGGTGGCCGGCGGGGGCTGCAGTGGCTTCAACTATCGCCTGGGCTTCGACAAAGAATTCGACGACAAGAAAGACAGCAAGTACGACTGCCACGGCGTCCAGGTGGTGGTGGATAAGAAGAGCGCCTTGTACTTGGACGGCACGACCATCGATTGGTTCGAGAACATCGACCGGCGGGGATTTACGTTCGACAATCCCAATGCGGTCAAGAGCTGCGGTTGCGGCAATTCTTTTCAGGCCTGACCCGAAAAAGTGCGGGCCGCCAAGGCCTTCAGATCGATCAATTCGGCCAACCCGGCAGCCGCGAACTCCTGCCCGCTCACATACCGACCCGGTTTCATCCACAACACCAGTTTTTCCAGCGGCAGGCCCAAGAAGTCGGCCAGGAGCTGGTCCATGTTCTCTTCCAATTCGGAAAAATGCCGCGACCACTCCGCCGCTTCCAACCGCTGAACCTGCTCCTCACTTTGCCATCGCATCGGGTGAAATAGGAGCACGCTGTTCGGGGTTACCAAGCGGCGTTGGCACGCGGCCAGCGGCCAGAGAGCGGCGGACGAGCATTCGCCCGTCACAATCCCGGTCGCGTTCAAATGGCGTATGGCGATCAACGTCAGCAGGGAGATGGCGGTGTACGAACTGCCGCCTGGCGAGTCGAAATACAGGATGCACTCGCCGCCCGGTTCGACCTCCAGCAGTTTGTCGCAGAGTTCGGATTCGTGTTCGGAGAGATCGCCCACCACGGCGATTTCGAGCGGTCCTTCGTGTTTCTCGTCAGTTTTACCCATCGCGTGTACTTCTCTCGATGTGTTTTGTGCCAAAAGGTAACGCGTAGGTTACCATGAGATCGGGGGCAGGAGCAGATGCACCCCCCTAAAAAACGGGTTTTGAGCCTTTGGGTTCAATACTGCGCGCGGGCAGGTTTGTCGTAGAACGGATTTCAATCCGTTTCGCAGGAGCGGAATGAATTCCGCTCTACGAAGGGACAAACCAAGCCGCGCGCGGTATAATCGAAGCATGGGTATCCGCTTTTCCTGCCCCAGTTGTGGGCACAAACTGAACGTCAAGTCATTCCTGGCTGGTAAGCGAGGCATTTGTCCCCATTGCAACCGCGGGCTGGACATCCCTCTGCAGGACCACATCCCTCTGCAGGACCACGTGCCTCTGCAGGACCACGTGGTTGTTCCGAGCGGCGGTTCCGCGACGGAGGCGGCCCGGGGCGGTGCTTCCTCGCCGATGCGTGTGACGGCAGATCGTGTGAAATCCGAGGGAGACGAGGGATTCGTCGTTGACGGCGGTGATGCGGCAAGCCCGCTGTTGAAACCGCGGCCGCCATCGCGTTCGAGTCCGGTGCCGGGCGGTTCGGTCGGTGCGAGTCCTCCGTCGGATCGTTTCCCGCCGAAAGCTGCGGTCAGCGTGCCCAAAGTCCCGACGGGGGGTCCACGTCCGGCGCGAAAACCACCTGATCGCGCGTCATCCAATGCACCCATGATGGGCTTTACTCCGCCCACGCCTCCCGACCCAATTGCGGAAGCCCCCGAGGCGGTGTGGTATGTTCGGCCGCCCTCGGGCGGGCAATACGGTCCGGCGCGAGGTGAGGTGATGCGCAAGTGGGTCGACGATGGGCGTGTCAGCGGCGACTCCATGGTCTGGCGGGAGGGCTGGCCGGATTGGCGGGACGCAGCCGAAATGTTCCCGCATCTGGCAGCCATGGGCACTCCGCAGATTCCCGCGCCCATCGCCTACGCGCCCAGTACGCCCCAATCCCCGCTCAGCAGCCGCAGATACCCGGCCAACCGCCGAAACCAGTCCTACGCCTGGGCCGTCACCAGCGTCGTGGTGCTCGGTCTGATGAGTCTTGCCCTCCTGGTCACTTTGCTGCTGGTCATCAACCGATCCTGAGTCAAAGCAACATGAAGATTCAACAGTTCCTGGAGCACCATGGC
This sequence comes from Planctomycetaceae bacterium, assembly GCA_007133715.1. Lineage (GTDB taxonomy): Bacteria > Planctomycetota > Planctomycetia > Pirellulales > Pirellulaceae > SLMF01. Next base: position 3,158 of record SLMF01000704.1, on the reverse strand, counting down.
ATCCGACGCAACCCGTTTGCGGAGGAAGATGCCCAGACGGACGTGGTATTCAAAGAGCATTGCATTGCCAGCACCTATCATCCGATCTGGGACAAGATTTACGGGGATCCGCACGAGCCGTCCACATCGATCGTGTTTGGGGAGAAGGGGTCGGGCAAGACGGCCTTGCGGTTGCAGATCGCCCGGCATATCCGGCATCACAACCGGCAGCATCCGAACCAGCAATTGTTTGTGATCCATTATGACGACATGAATCCTTTTCTGGATCGGTTTCGGTCGACGTTGGGCCGCCGCCATCGGCGGCGGGCGGACCGCGTGCTGCGGGAATGGAAGCTGTGGGATCACATGGATGCGATTCTCTCGCTCGGTGTGACGGGTCTGGTCGATCGCCTGCTGGGCGTGCGGCAGCCGTCCGGGGGCGTCGAAGCCGACCTCGATCCGGCCGCGGCAGACCGGTTGGATCGCGATCAGGCTCGCGACCTGCTGTTGCTGGCAGCCTGTTACGATCAGTCCACCTCGACCACCTTTCGCGATCGCTGGCACGCGTTGCGAAAGCGTTTGCGTTTTTCCAATTGGTCCAGTTACGGGCCGCTCGCCGCCGGCATCAGCGGCACGCTGTTGATGCTGGTGCTGTGGGGCGTCGTCGCCAGCCACGGCTGGACGCAGGGTTGGGTCAGTCTGCTGGCACTGCTGTTGATCGCCATCAGTTGGAAGCCTTGGCTCTGGCAGGCGGTGGGCGCTGTTTGGTTGGCGCGGTGCATTCGGCGGCAGATGCGGTTGAGCAATCGGGACACGCCCACGCTCCGGGCGGTGTTGAGCCATTTCACGGCCCACGAGTTGGCTGCCCAGCCGCTGCCCACCAAGGACAGCACCGATGATCGCTACGAAATGTTGATGAAGCTGCAAGCGTGTTTGCAGACCTTGGGCTTTCGCGGGATCATCGTGCTGATGGATCGGCTGGACGAACCGCATTTGATCAACGGTTCGGCCGAGTTGATGAAGGCCCTGCTGTGGCCGATTTTGGACAACAAGTTTTTGAAACACCCGGGTTTCGGGCTGAAAATCATGGCCCCGATCGAATTGACCCGCTTCGTCGATCGGGAGGATCGCGAGTTCTATCAGCGGGCTCGCCTGGATAAACAGAACATGGTGGAATCGTTCCAGTGGACAGGCGAGGCCCTGTATGATGTGGCGTCGGCGCGGCTGGCCGCCTGTGCCATGGACGAACAGACGCTTCCCACCCTGCGCCAGCTGATCGATCCGGCGGTCAGTGACCGTCGCATCGTGGAAGCCCTGCGGTTGCTCCGCACCCCGCGTCATCTGTTCAAGTTCCTCTACCGCTTGTTCGTCCAGCACTGCAACTCGCACGTCGAAGGCCAGGAGAGTTGGGAGATCTCCGCGGAGAACTTCGAGTCGATGCTGGCGTTGTACCAGCGCGACCAAGACGCTTTCGACCGCGGTCTGGGCGCCGGTTGAGCACCCCGTTCCGCTTCCGGCAACGCGACAACGCTTTCTTCCTGAAAGGTACGCATCCTGAAACCCATCGCTGCATTTCTACGGTCGTTGATGCAAACCTTCCTGGCGGGAGTCTTTGCGATCCTGCCTTTGGTGATCACGGTCTCCGTGGTCATCTGGGTCACCGCTCGTCTGGCTAATCTGTTCGGCCCCCATGCGGTCATTGGCCAAGTCCTGCAGAATGTCGGCTTGCAATTTGCCGCCAGTACGGCCTTTGCCTACGTGATCGGCTGGCTGGTGGTGTTGAGCGGGGTGTTCGGGCTGGGTCTGCTGGTGCAGGTCGGTGCTCGGGCTCTCTTCGAGGAACGCATGGACGCCTTGGCCCAACGCGTGCCCCTGTTTGGTGGCGTCTACCGGACCGTCCGGCAGTTGGTACGCCTGATGGACAAGAAGGGGGGTAAGCAAGATTTACGGGGAATGAGCGTGGTGTTCTGTATCTTTGGCCAGGAGAGCGGAGCGGCGTTTCTGGCCCTGTTGACCACCCCGCAACGTTTTCGCATCGACCAGATTGATTACCATGCCGTGCTGGTTCCCACAGCCCCGGTGCCATTGGGCGGCAGTTTGGTGTTCGTCCCCGCCGCTGCCGTCCATCGCTCGAATCTGAGCGTGGACGCGTTTATGAGCATCTATGTCACGATGGGCGTGACGGGTCCCAAGTTTTTGGAGGTCGCCCCGGTGCTGCGTGACGCGTTGCTCGAGCACCCGCCCGGCTCGCCGCCTCCAGAGCCTCCTCGGAAGTAACAGCTGTTCCCCGACCTTTCTCGAAAGCCTTGATGGCTTCCCACGTCGATTTGGGGGCGGAGAAGGTGAATCCGGACAGCGTTTGCGATATCTGCGGCAAATCGCTCAGTAACCGTATGCATCGTCCGTCACCCCGAATACAGTGGGGAGGAAGATGCAGGGTTCACGCGGAGCCATCTACCTTCTGTCCCCCTGTACTCGGGGGTACTACAGGGGGGCGCCCGATTCACGCTTTGATCACCGGGCAGCCATGAAAGACCGATGCAAATCGGCAATGCTGCGCCTTCGGAACTCGATTTCACCGCCGCCCCCCCCGAGCCCAACCCCTGAGTACAGGGGCGGTGGAGAAGACGTGCCAAGACTCAGCATATTCACCGTGAGCCAAGCGGGAGCGGTCCCCCTAACCCGAAAACGTTGCCTCCGTCACCGGTTCCGCTGGTCCGCTCGCTCCGCCACCCGGGACGACCCGCATGCCCATGGCGGCATACTCCCGGTTGAACCGCTCGATAAAAACCACTACATCGGGTGGCAAGTCCAACCCGCCGACCACGCGCTCTCCCTGAACAATCCAGCCGCGATGCCCGCCCTCGGGTAGTAAGTCGCGACCGCGGTTCGAGCTGGACATGGCGGGAAATCCGGACCGGGAACTCAAAGTTTACGGAAACCGGGTATTCTAGCCAGAAATCGTGGTTCGGTCCAATCGAAACAATGACCCGCTTAATTGCTGGCTTGTGCTCTGTGTTTGATGCAGGATGGTATCGACGATGCCTTGTAGCAATTGTCCTAGTGCCGCAAATCACAATTGATAGGCCACCAAGGCCGGAAGTTGCTAGCTGCGTCTCCCCGTAGGTTGGGCACTCCTGCCCGACGGACGTAGGATCATCAACAAGAACGTCGTACTG
>SLMF01000003.1 GCA_007133715.1 Planctomycetaceae bacterium | reverse complement strand
GGACCTTCAAGGTTTTCGCGACGACCAAGATATTTATTGTGGTGATTTTGTTCGGGGCGGGAACGGACTACTTTTTGTTTCTTTTGGCACGTTACAAGGAGGAGTTGCAGCGGGGATATGCTGCGGACGAGGCGATTGCTCGGGCGTTAGCCGGTGTGGGGGATGCGTTAGCCGCCAGTGCGTTGACGACGATCGTGGGTCTGGGGACGATGTTCTTTGCGGACTTTGGCAAGTTCAGCAACAGTGGCCCGGCGATCGCTTTATGTTTGGCCGTGGCCTTATTGGCCTGTATCACCCTGGCGCCCGCGTTGTTGCGTGCGTTTGGCACGGCCGTGTTTTGGCCGTGGGGCACGGGCGAACCGGCACCGGTGGGCGAGACGGCGGACGGCCAGCCCTGGGAGCCTTCGGCGCCCGGACGCTGGTTTTGGGAACCGATGGCGGCGGCGATCGTGCGGCACCCGGGGCTGATCCTGGTTACTTGCATTCTGGTGCTGTTCCCGTTGGCGCGTCATGGTTGGCACCACGGTCGCAACATCACGTACGACTTCTTGCGGCAGTTGCCGGTGGACCGTCCCAGTCGGCAGGGCGCCGAGTTGATGGCTCGCCATTTTGATGTGGGGGAGAGCGGCCCGATTCAAGTGATCGCCTATCATCCGGAGGGCGCTTTTGATACGCGGGAGGCGAGGGAAGATATTCGGGAACTGTCGAACGAGCTGTACGTCGACGGCGTGCGGGCCGTGCGCAGCATCAGCGATCCGTTAGGCGATTTCCCGCCGGGGGCCCAGGTCGGGCTGTTCCGCCGCAAATCCTGGTGGAAACTGGTCGCCAGCCCCCATCCACGTACCCAGGAGCTGTTCGTGGCCCAATCGGGAGAACTGGCCGGACGCGTGACGCGGCTGGACCTGCTGCTGGAGCACGACCCGTTCTCCGTGGAAGCGGCCCAGGTGCTGGAGCGGGTCGAGGCGGATCTGCGGGAGTTGCGGGCCGATTCCAATTCGCCCTGGTACGGCACCACCTTCGCCTTCTCCGGCGTGACGGCCGGGATCCGGGATCTGAAACTGGTCACCCAGTCCGACAATACGCGGATCCAGATCCTGGTGGTGCTGGCCGTGCTGGCCGTGCTGCTGGCGATTCTCCGCCGACCGGTGCTGTGCGTCTATATGATCCTGACGGTGTTGTTCAGTTACTTCGTGACGCTGGGCGCCACGGAATGGTTTTTCGGCTGGGTGGACGGCGCGGAGTTCCGCGGTCTGGATTGGAAGGTGCCCCTGTTCCTGTTTGTGATCCTGGTGGCGATCGGCCAGGACAACAATGTCTATCTGGCGACGCGGGTGTTCGAGGAGCAGCGACGTCGTTCGCCGCTGGAAGGCTTGCGGTGGGCGGTGATCCGCACCGGCGGCGTGATCACCAGCTGCGGGGTGATCATGGCGGGAACCTTCAGTGCCATGACCAGCGGAGATTGGGGGCGGCTGTTGCCCGCTTGGTTGCCGGGGGTCGAGACCCTGTTCGGGGGCAGCGGGTACGCTTTGCCCGCCATTGTGCAGCTGGGCTTTGCGTTGACTTTGGGCGTGATGCTGGATACCTTTGTGATCCGGCCGATCATGGTCCCGGCCTTTTTGTCGCTGATGTGCCGCTGGACACGGCACCCGGCCGAAGCCCGCCAGGAGCAGGCGGAGGAATCGTCGGCGGCAAGCGGCGTTTCGCCGCGAGAGCCGACCGAGTCGGTTGCGGAACTCCGCCCGCATACCCACATCTCGGCCGGATCGACACAGAGTGCCGCAAAACACCAGTGATCTCCGCCAAACGCTGGCGGGGCTGCGGAGGACCACGGCCCCGAGCCCGACGGGTGGGCCGGGGGATGTGGCCGAGCCCGCGAAACCACAACGCCGGTCTCCCCGCAGCAGACACATGACGGTGAATCCGCATCCATTAAACGCCCCCCTGGGCCCTGTAAAGGAGCTTGCCTTGAACTCGCCCGAAAATCGTTTGATCCGCGTCGGTCACAGTCCCGATCCGGATGACGCGTTCATGTTCTACGCTTTGGCTGCCGAGAAAATCGATACCCAGGGCTACCGCTTTGAACACGAAATGGTGGATATCGAATCGCTGAACCGCCGCGCCTTCGAATCCCAGCTGGAACTGACGGCCATCAGTCTGCACGCCTACGCCCATCTGTGCGACCGGTACGTGTTGTGCACCTGCGGGGCCAGTATGGGCGACGGCTATGGCCCGATGGTCGTCGCTCGGGAAGCGCTGCCGATCGCATCCTTGCGGCACAAAGTCATTGCGGTTCCGGGCACGCTGACCACGGCCTACCTGGCGCTGCGGCTGTGTCTGGACAGCGAATTCGAACATGTGGTTGTGCCCTTCGACCAGATGCTGGAGGTAACCCACGCCGGGCAGTATCAAGGCCAACGGGTGGATGCGGGGCTGGTCATCCACGAGGGACAATTGACCTATGGCGAGCAAGCTCTGCAGTTGGTCGTCGATCTGGGCAGTTGGTGGCAGCAGCAGACGGGGCTGCCGCTGCCGCTGGGGGCCAACGCGCTCCGCCGGGATTTGGGCCCGCAAGTGATCGCCGACGTGGACCGCTTGCTCCGCGCCAGCATTCGCTACGGGCTCGAACATCGGTCCGACGCGTTGGAGTACGCGATGCGTTTCGGACGCGGGCTGGACCGTCAGCGAGCCGATCGGTTCGTCGGGATGTACGTGAACGATTGGACGGTCGATTTCGGGACCCGCGGGCGGCAGGCCGTGGCGGAGCTGTTGGAACGCGGGTTCGCGGCCGGCGTGATCCCCCAACACGTCACACCCGAGTTCTGCGGCTGACACCCATTTTTCATGGCCGCCCGGTGATGAAAGCCGGAATCAGGCACCCCCCCCTGCAGTACCCCCGTGTACAGGGGGGCAGAAGATAGACGGCTCCGCGTGATACTCGCATTCTTCTCCCCCCCTGTACTCAAGTCACCATTTTTTCCCCCCCTGTACTCAGGGGGGGCTAGGGGGGGTCGGCGATGCAAAGGGGGCAATTTCTACCACGCGCGGGATCGCCGTCAGTCGCTCTGGCTCAGTCGCTTCTTCGGCGCTTGGTACAGCAACTCATGAGCCTCGGCCAACCAGCCGGGGATCTGCTCTGCAAAGGGCGATTTGGCGATGCTGCCCGCAATCTCGTAATCGTTCAGGTAACCGGCGTGCAGCCCGGCAAACCAGGTGCCCCCGTTGCCCAGCAGGTTGTACCGCATGCGGGCATAATCCCGCAGCTCCCAGCCCAAAGCCAGATTCCGCAGCCAGAGGATCGCCGGAATGTTGATCATCCCCGGCGTATCCTCCCAGTGCGGCAGGCCTTCGGCAAACCGATCCGCCACCTCCGCTCCCACCGCCGAAACCATCGCCTCGCGAAGCCGCAATTCGATCGGCGGCAACAGACGCTCGGCCTGCTCCCAATACTCGAGACACTCCCGCTGCAAATCAAAATCCGTCGGCCGCGCCGCGCCAATGCTCAACGTGTGAACCTCCGGATGCGAGAGACACCACAAACAGTTGAACACCAGAGGATGCAACGGACGGCAGAGTTCCACCAGTTTGGCAGGCGGTTGATACAACATCCCGCCTTTGTCCGCCGGGCTGATGATAAAGACGCCCATGTCACGCCGCGACGCCGCCTGGATCGACCGCCAGTTCTGCTGGTAAATGTAGTACCAGTGCAGATTCACATAGTCGAACCCCCCGTCGGATTCCCACTGGACCGCATCGTACACCACGTCCGGCATGCCGTGCGAGGAGAAACCGATGTGCCGGGCCTGACCCTGCCGCTGCAGACGACGCGCTGCCGCGAGACAACCGTCGCGGCGGACCGCATAGCCCAGCTCCCGCTCGTTATTGATCCCGTGGATCGCCAGCAGATCGACGTATTCAACCCCCATCCGTTCCAGTGACTCGTGAAAATGCTGAACGAACTCGGCCGGATCCCGCGTCGGCTGGATCTTGGTCTGCAAGATCAGTTGCTCCCGAGGCAGCGTGGGCAGTAAGCGACCGAGCTGCCGTTCGCTGGAGCCGTAGCCCCGCGCGGTTTCAATGTGATGGATGCCCAGCTCCAGCGCCCGCCGCACCGTGGCTTCCAGATTGGCTTGCTGGTCCGCCGGGACCTCGTCCAGCGGCAGATCCTGCCACTTGTGCTGAAACCGCATCCCCCCACAGGAGAATACGGGGATTTCCAATTCCGTTCGTCCAAATCTTCGATATTGCATGGCGGATTCCTGTTCTTCCCGAGAATCATGCGATTGTAACCGACAGGGGCAGCAGAAGAACAGGCATCACCCACCAACGGGTGATTGCGGATTCCGCGAACTCGGAACCCGACCCGCTCGGCCAGCCGGCGTCTTTCACTCTCGCACCCCGCGGGTTATCATCGTTCCCACCCCGTAACGAACAGCCAATCGGTCAACCCCCAGAAAGGATTGTTATGACCAAGACGGCCCTTGCGATTGCCGCGCATCCGGACGACATCGAGTTCCTGATGGCGGGGACGCTGATGCTGTTGAGTCAAGCTGGCTATGAGATCCATTACCTGAATTTGGCGAACGGTTGCTGCGGCAGCACGGTCTTGCCGCGGGAGGAGATTGCGGCGGTTCGGCGAGGCGAGGCCCAAGCGGCATGCCGCGTGATCGACGCCATGTACCACGAGAGCATTTGCGACGATCTGGAGATATTTTATACCAAACCGCTGTTAGCGCGGGTTTCGGCGGTGGTGCGTGATGTGGCCCCCGAGATCTTATTGACGCACTCGCCCAGCGACTACATGGAGGACCACATGAACGCTTCGCGGCTGGCGGTCACGGCGGCCTTCACACGTGGCATGCCGAATTTCCCGGTCAATCCGCCTCGCCCGCCGGTGGACCAGTCGGTGACGGTTTATCATGCCCAGCCGTATCAGAATCGCGACCCGCTGGGCAACCGTGTATTTCCCGATCTGTATGTTGACACCAGCGAGGTGATCGAGCGCAAGGTGCAGATGCTGGCTTGCCACGCCAGTCAGAAGAATTTTCTGGACCAGACGCAGGGGGTGGATTCGTATCTTCAGGCGTTGCGTGAGTTGGACGCCGAAGTCGGCCGCATGTCCGGGATTTTCCAATACGCCGAAGGCTGGCGGCGCCATCTGCACGCCGGCTTCTGCAGCCCCACCGACGACCCCCTGGTCCAAGCCCTTTCGTTCCATCAGTTACACGTACGCCGAGCCGTAGAAGCCGAAGCGGAGCACGAGCTTTAAGCGGTTGGCATAGATTCGGGTTGGGCAAGCAGTACGGCGGTGGCGAAACACGTCGCGCGTGGCGCCGGATTTTCCCGATAGGAGGAATGGTACGAATCCGCGCGTTGCAGGAGGTTTGCGGCGATGAACGTCAAGCTGTTGTTGTGGGCTACCGTGGTCGTTTGCCTGTTCGCACCCGGCTCTGGTCGCGCGTGGGGGCAGCGACATGCTCCCGGCCTGCGGCACTTGAGTTACCGGCGCGTACCAAGCCAGCCGGGGCTGCCCTATTATGACTACCACCAAGGTGTCGAACGTGCTCGCGATCGGGCACTGGCCATCGCCGATCCCGTGGCCTTCGAAGAATGGTTCCTCGAGGCCCCCGACGCGACGGACGTGCGCCAGGTGGCTCGCAAATCGTTCCATTTCACCCGCGGCTCGCTGGTCGCCCAGCATACGACGCTGCAGCAGGTGGGAATGACCCTGTGGAGTAACGGTTCGCTGGTCGCGACCGGCCGGATCTCGCACGACGGGGGGCCCGATGGTTCACGAGTCGGGGAAAATGTCACCCTGATCGTGCGAGCCTATGCGGCACCGGTCAGCGACCGGCTGCCGGACGAACTGCTTCTGAACACGCCCATGTTGTGGCAGTCGCGGCATCGGCTGTGGGTCAGTCGGCATCAGCCACAGGTCATCTCGCTGACCGGTGCCCACCCCACGCAGGCTGCGGTGCTGCGGCGAAACTTTAATCAAATCACCCATCTGGAAGTCGAGTTGGAAGCCGAACGGGACCGATAATAGGGGTGATAACGCCTGTGTCGAGGCTGGGCGAACGGTCGAACCAGCCCGCCACGGCAACCGAAATGCTGGCGGACGTCGACGGAGGGGAATATGCATACCCGAGGGCTCATCGCGTTTTTCTGGGTGTTTGCAGGACCGCTGTGTCTGGCCAGCCTCCCGGCGCGAGCCCAACCGCTGTCCGCGCCGGGCTTGAACGAATTGGTAATCCTGGATCCGGGCCAGCATGCGGACCAACTTCCCGCCGTGATCCTGGAAGAGTTCTCGCTTTCCAAGGACGCCTGGGCCTCGGGCGGACTCCAGGCGGGCGATGTCGAACCCGAACGGCGGCTGAGCGTGGAGATCCCGCCGCAGGTGCATGTCCATCGCTACTACTACAGTGGCGACAAAGAGTTCCAGGGCCCGATCCTGCAGGGCGGACCGACAATCCTGGTCGCCAAACACCCCCGCACGGGCGAAACCATGTACGTGGAACTGAACCTCCGACCCGGGGCGCCACGTATCGCCCATCACAAGACCGGCATCACCTATGTCTATCCCGATCAACGGGTGACCATCCATTTTCAGCAGTTCCCGTTCGATGCCAGCAAAGCCGTGGTGAAATACCACAGCGGCCAGGGAGTCCGCCGCACGTTGGG
>SLMF01000568.1 GCA_007133715.1 Planctomycetaceae bacterium | reverse complement strand
CCGCCGAGCCAGGGCCGCATAGAGGACTTCGTCGATCAGCGAACTCTTGCCGCAACCGCTGACTCCCGTCACGGCCGTCAACGTTCCCAGCGGGAACCGCACATCGATGTTCTTCAAATTGCGATGGCGGGCACCGCGGATCGTCAGCCAATCCAGGGCACCGTTTTGGGAAGCCTCCGACGTCAGCGGCGCCCGGCGCCAACCGGTTCCGCCGTCCGCGGCCACCCGACGGTTGCTGGGAACCGGCAGCGCACACTGACCATTCAGATAGGGCCCGGTCACCGAACGAAGGCGGTGGGCGACTTGCTGGGGGCTCCCTTGGGCGACAATCTCACCTCCCCGCTTGCCAGCCCCCGGACCGAAATCGTACAAGCGGTCGCTGCCGGAAATGACTTCCCGATCGTGCTCGACCACCAGCAACGTATTGCCCAGATCCCGCAGTTGGTGCAAGGCCCGCAACAACCGCTGATTGTCCCGCGGGTGCAATCCGATGGTCGGTTCGTCCAACACGTAGAGCACGCCGCACAGACCGCTGCCTAACTGACTGGCTAAGCGAATCCGTTGGGCTTCCCCGTTGGATAACGTCGCTGCCCCCCGAGACAAACTCAGGTAGTCCAGGCCGATATCCAAGAGGAATTGGACCCGCGATGTGATCTCGCGGATCAGTTCGCCGGCAATGTTGCGCTCGCCGGTCGAGAGCTTCCAAGCGGTCACGCGCTGCTGCAAAGCCACCAGCGGCAGACGGCAGAGGTCGTCCACCGTCTGATCGCGGAACCGTACGGCGGCCGCATCGTCGCGGAGACGACTGCCGCCGCAGCCCGAGCACTCGACCGTACTGACCAACGAGTCCAGTGTCCGCCGCAACTGAGGCACCAAGCGCGCCGCTTCTTCCAAGGCCGGATAGACGCCTTTGAACTGGAAACGGAAGCCCCCATGTTTCCCCGGTACGGACTCGACTTCAAACCATTGCTCGCCAACGCCTTGCATCAGCAACCGCCGCTCCCGCGCATTCAGCTGATCGATTTCCGTGTCCGACGGCAGGCCGGTGCCCGCAGAGAGCGCGGCCAGCATACGCTGGCCCAACTCGCAGTCGGGAGCGGGCCACAAAGTCAAGCCGCCCCCGGCCAGCGTCCGCTCTCCGTCGTGTACCAGCGCCGTGGGGTCCGAGCCGATTTGTACCCCCAATCCCTCGCACTGCGGGCACCAGCCTAAGCTGCTGTTGAACGAGAACGCATGCGGCGTCAACGGTTCAAAACTGCGCCCGCACTGCTCACATGCCCGATGCTGGCTGTGAATGCGGACCGGCCACCGGGGCTCCGCCAAACCCTCCCGCACGTGCGCCACGTGCAGCACGCCCCGCCCCAATGCCAAAGCGTTCTCCACACTGTCGGCAATCCGGCCCCGCGCGCTGGGACGCACGATCACCCGATCCACCACCACTTCCACCCGATGCTGCCGCCGCCGATCGATTTCGGGAGGCTCGTCCAACGAGTAGGTCACCCCATCCACGCGGATCCGGGCATAACCGGCTGCTCGAACCTCGTCCCATAACGAGGCATACTGCCGACCCACCTCGATCTCCAGCGGAGCCATCAGATAGATACGACTGCCTTCCGGCTCCGCCAGTATCTTGTCGATCACTTCGTCTCCCGTCTGGGTGCCCACCGGAACGTTGCAATCCGGGCAGTAGGCCTGGCCTAACCGCGCCATCAGGATCCGCAGATAATCGTAGATCTCCGTCACCGTCCCCACCGTGGAACGGGGGGTGTTGCCCATGTTCTTTTGCTCGATGGCGATGGCCGGCGAGAGGCCGTCGATGTGATCGACCCGCGGCTTGGGCATCTGCCCGACGAACTGCCGCGCGTAAGCGCTCAGACTCTCCACATACCGCCGCTGGCCTTCGGCATAGATCGTATCCATGGCCAGCGAACTCTTGCCCGATCCGCTGGGGCCGCAAAACACGGACATGCGGTCTCGCGGGATGCGCGCGTCCACGGCCTTCAAGTTATGCTGCTGGGCCCCGCGAACCACAATCTGCCGCGCCTCCCGAACCGGACTCTTCGCTCGCGAACCCGACGCACCTCGACGCCGCCTCCCGGTACGAAGGACCACAGGCTCCCGGCCACGCGCCAGCACCGGGGCCAGGGCCCGGCCCGTGTACGAAGCTTCGCACGCAGCCAACTCCTCCGGCGTTCCCGCCGAGACAAGATAACCGCCCAAATCGCCCCCCTCGGGACCCAGGTCGATGATCCAATCGGCCGTCTTGATCACCTCCAAATTGTGCTCCACCACCAATACCGTGTTGCCCGCCTCGGCAAACCCGTGAAGTACCTCCAATAAGAGCCGGATGTCGGCAAAGTGCAGGCCCGTGGTCGGTTCGTCCAGCAAATACAACGTCTGTCCCGTACTGCGTTTGACCAGCTCCCGCGCCAGCTTGATCCGCTGGGCCTCGCCGCCAGACAGCGTCGGGGACGGTTGCCCCAGCTTGAGATAGTCCAGACCAACCTCGTGCAACCGCTGCAGCTTGTGACGGATTCGCGGGATGTTCTCAAATAATTCCAGGGCCTGCTGAACGTCCATCTCCAATACGTCTGCAATCGACTTGTCCTTAAAACGCACTTGCAGCGTCTCGCGACTGTAACGGTGGCCGCCACATACGGGACAAGTCACCCAAACATCCGCCAAAAAGTCCATCTCCAACCGATTCGAACCATTCCCCTCGCACGCCTCGCAACGACCTCCCCGCACGTTGAAACTGAAACGACCCGGCTGGTAACCACGCCGCTTCGATTCGCCCAGCTCGGTGTACAAGCGGCGAATGTCGTCGAATACCTTGATGTAGGTGGCCGGGTTCGAACGAGGCGTCCGCCCAATCGGCGATTGATCAATGGCGATCAGCTTGTCCAGATGTTCGAGACCCTCGATGGCGCGGTGCGCGCCGGGATTGCCCTGACCTCCGTTCAAATCACGCCGCAAGGCTTCCACGAGTATGTCGTTGACCAAGGAACTCTTGCCCGACCCGGAAACTCCCGTCACACAGATGAGCCCGCCCAGCGGAATCGCGACGTCGATATCCTTCAGGTTGTGGTGGGAAGCACCGCGTACCCATAGCCGGTTCAAACCGAACGCACGCCGCGCTGGGGGAACCGCGATCCGCTCCTCGCCCGCCAAATACCGTCCCGTCAGACTCCGCGGCTGACGGATCACGTCCTCCAACGTGCCACTTGCCACGACCTGGCCACCCCGCACCCCCGGGCCAGGACCGAAATCAATCAGATGATCGGCCGCCCGCATCGTGTCCTCGTCATGCTCGACAACCAGGACCGTGTTCCCCATGTCCCGCAAACGAGCTAACGCCTCCAAAAGCTGGTCGTTGTCCCGAGGATGTAAACCGATCGACGGTTCGTCCAGGATGTACAGCACGCCTACCAGCCCCGACCCGATTTGCCCGGCCAAACGGATCCGCTGCGATTCCCCCCCGGAAAGAGTCGGCGCTGTGCGTTCCAGCGTCAAATACTCCAAACCGACGTTCAACAAGAATTGCAGTCGGCCACGAATCTCCTTCAACAGTTCGGCGGCAATCAGTGTTCGCGTCGCATCCAGCACCAGCTCCTGAAAAAAATCCGCCGCCCGGTTGATCGGCAGGCGACAGACCTCGGGCAAAGAGCGTTCCGGCCTGTCTCCAAACGCGGGGTGAGCCGATGCGATCCGTACCGCGCACGCTTGGGGATTCAGCCGCGTTCGGGCACACGCGGTACACGGCGTCGTCCGCATGTACTTCTCCAGGTACCGTCGGTACAAACGATTCTTCGCACCACGGTACTTCGCTAACAACATGGGGACCAGGCCCTCGAACCGACCACCGTACTTCAACGGCGATTTGCCCCCTCGCCAAGTGAATGTGATGTGTTCGTCGCCTGTCCCATACAACCAGATCTGCTGCAACTCCGGCGGCAGTTGGTTCCACGCTGTCTCCAGCATCGTGCCCGGCGGCAGTTGCTGCGTCCGCTCGACGGTCTCCGCCACCCCTTGATAAATGTGCCGCTTCCAACGGCCCAGCTCCTTCCAGGTTCCCAGCAGCTCGAAACAGCCCTGCTGGAACGAACGCTCACGTCGAGATTCGGGAATCAGCAGCTCCGGGTCAAATGAATACAGCTCGCCCAACCCATCGCACGCGGGGCACATGCCCTGAGGACTGTTGAAGCTGAACAGCTGCGGACTCGGCGGCTGATAACTCCGACCACAACCGGGACAGGCATGATCGACCGAAAAAAGGGTGTCCCCCACAGGAGCCCCGGCCTCGGAGTCGGCGTCTTCCACCTTGCGTGGCAGGCGATCTGGCACGGATTGGGACTCTTCCACGGCTGCAATCAGGCTGCCTCGACCCAGATTCAACCCCAAATCAATCGCCTCGGCCAATCGGCCGCGCGACTCCGGTTTGACCGACAACCGATCAATCACGACCTCGATATGGTGCCGCATCCGGCGATCCAGTTGAAGATCGTCGCTTAACGACACAATCCGGCCATCCACGCGAGCCCGCACGAAGCCCTGTTTCAGCAAATCCTGGAACAGGTCGCGGTACTGGCCTTTTTGTCCTCGAATAAGGGGCGCCAAAACCGCAAAACGGGTGCCGCGAGGCCACTGAAGAATCCGACCTACAATCTGTTCACGCGTCTGAGCAGCAATCGCTTCGCCACAAGCAGGGCAGTAGCTCTGCCCCACCCGTGCAAATAAAACCCGTAAAAAATCAGAAATCTCCGTGATCGTACCCACCGTGGAACGGGGGTTTGTACCCGTCGATTTCTGGGAAATCGAGATCGAAGGGCTCAGGCCCGCGATGTAATCCACTTCCGGCTTGGGCATCTGGCCCAGGAACTGGCGGGCGAAACTGGACAGACTCTCGACATACCGCCGCTGGCCTTCGGCATACACGGTGTCAAAAGCCAACGAACTCTTTCCGGAACCGCTGACACCGGTCAGGCATATCAGCTGATTTCGCGGTAAAACCAAGTCCACATTTTGCAGGTTATGTTCACGGGCACCCTTGACGACGATATCGGAGACAGGCATGGCAGGAGGGGGCAACGAATCGGAAGAACAAGCAGAGACGCCGACCGTGGCCGGCGGAACAACCCAACATTGTAGGCCTCAAACAACAACTCCCCCACCCCCTGACTGCCTGCCCCCATCGGTTACAAGCCTGCCCTATTATCTCTGTCTGTCCTTTTTGGTGATGCCTCTAATGAATAACAGGCGTTTAACCAGACGTGTTGCTTTAACTGCAATGTCGGGCGGTCAGGTGGAGCGACGGGTCACGAGAGGTGGCTGGGGATGGGTAATCGCGCGCGGTCGAAATTGTTTCCTATGCATCGTCGGTCACCCCGAACAGTAGGGAGGAAAAAGCATGGTTCACGCGGAGCCATCTATCTTCTGCACCCCATTCCTCGGGGTCTTTAAAGCCAGTCCTTGTCAGTAGAACTGACTCCCGCCCCCTTTTTTTCAGGATACAGAAACTCTCAATTCGGGGGTGGTTGCCGAAACGAAACAGATTCACTATTATTTATGCGTGGGTCGACCTGCCAGGCAGCCCGTACCTTCATGACTGGGCTGACAGCCGTTTCTGGTGTTCCGGATGTCCGTACCGATTGGCCCCCCCCCCCGGGGATATTGTTTACCTTGTGTGAAATTGTGGGATGAACGTTTCGAACGACTTGACGGCGCTGAACGCTCGCTTCGAGAAAGCCAGTGCCACCGAAATTCTCCAGTGGACTTTCCAGCAATTTACCGCCGAACGGGTGGTTTTCTCTACCAGTTTCGGGGCGGAAGGCATGGCGCTGATGCACATGCTGGTCACGCTGGGACATATCCCCCGGATCTTTACAATCGACACCGGCCGCAACTTCCAGGAAACCTACGACGTCTGGAACGAAGCCGTCCAACGCTGGGGAGTGGCCATCGAATCCTACTCGCCTGACCCGCATGACCTCAGCCAATTGCTGGACGGCAAGGGCCCGAATCTGTTCTACGAGAGTGTCGAGAACCGAAAGAACTGCTGCCATGTGCGGAAGGTGCGACCGCTGCTGCAAGCGCTGCAGGGAAGTGACGTCTGGATGGCTCCGCTGCGCCGCGATCAGGGCGAATCGCGGCGTGAAATCCGCATTCTGGACTGGAACCAAACCCACCAACTGTACAAAATCTGCCCGCTGGCTAATTGGCTGGAAGAGAACGTCTGGACGTATATCCGCAGCAACGATGTCCCCTATAATCAGCTCTACGATCGCGGTTTCCTGACGATTGGCTGTGCTCCATGCACACGGCCGGTTCGTCCTGGAGAGGGTCCTCGATCTAGTCGATGGTGGTGGGAACAGGAAGAGACCAAAGAATGCGGGATTCATATCGAAGAGGGGAAAGTGGTGCGGACGCGGAGGCTGGACTTCCAGATCTAACTTTTTCGGTGAGCGTGTAGCCGGGCATTGGATGCGTGGAGAAGGAGACGAAAAGGCCATGGCGGTGTATGGGGATTTGTGTGAACTGGTCGGCAAGACGCCGCTGCTGAGATTGACGCGGTTTGCGCGCGGTCTGGACGGCGAGTTGCTGGGCAAGCTGGAGAACGCCAATCCGGGGGCCAGTGTCAAGGACCGGATCGCGTTGGCCATGATCCAGGCGGCCGAGCAAAGCGGCCACTTGGT
>SLMF01000122.1 GCA_007133715.1 Planctomycetaceae bacterium | reverse complement strand
GCTGCGGAGCATGCGGCGGCACTGCAGGCGTCGCCGCAGGCCGAGTTGGACGGTGTGGTCAACGCCCTGGCGGGCGGCTATCTGGCCCCGTCCTCCGGTAGCGACGTGCTCCGCAATCCGTCCGCGGCACCCACCGGACGGAACCTGTATTCGATCAGCGCCGAGCAGACGCCCAGCGAGGAAGCTTGGCGCGTGGGCCAGCAGATGGCGCGGGCGATCCTGGCCCAGCACGTGGTCCAGGAGGGTCGTTATCCGCGGCGGGTGGCGGTTACCCTGTGGGGCGGCGAGTTCATTCGCACACGGGGGGCGACGCTGGCCCAGATCCTGTACCTGATGGGCGCCCGACCACAACGCGACGCCCGCGGTACGGTCTACGATGTGGAAATCATCCCGGCCGAGGAACTGGGGCGGCCGCGCATCGATGTGGTCGTGCAGACCTCCGGCCAGTTCCGCGATGCCGCCGCCTCACGTGTCCGGCTGATCGATCAGGCCGTGCAACGGATCGCGGACCAGCAGGACGAGCCGTATCCGAACTTTGTTCGCGAGAACACGCAACAAGCGGAAGAGGATCTCAAGCAACAGGGCTATGCCCCTCGCGACGCCCGGCAATGGGCGACGGCCCGCGTCTTCGGAGCGACCGGTAATGCGAGTTACGGCACGGGGATCATGGGCCTGGTCGAGCGAGGTGATACGTGGGAGAGCGAGGCGGAGATCGCCGAACGGTACTTGGCCAATATGAGTGGCGTTTATCGTGGCGACGGCGTCTGGGGCACCCCGGCCCCCGGACTCTTCCAAACCCAATTGGCCGGAGCGGAAATTGTCGTTCAACCCCGCTCTTCCAACACGTGGGGGCCGTTAAGTCTGGACCACGTCTACGGCTGGAACGTCATGCAGCCCGCCGTGATCGGCGATGCCATGTGGGAGGAGACGTTCCAAGTCTATATCGAAGACAAGCACGGTCTGGACCTGCAGGCCTATTTCGAGGAAGTGCACCCGGCCGCGCTGCAAGATATGACCGCCATCATGCTGGAAACCATTCGCAAAGGGCTCTGGGAACCGAGCCCCGCGACGGTCCAGCGGTTGGCCGAACTGCACGCCGAACTGGTCGCCCGGCATGGCGCGGGCTGTTCCTACGAAACGTGCGGGAACCGCTCGCTGCACGAGTTTTTGACGGGCGTGTTGGAGGTCCCGGGAGCGGAGCTGGTGGGCGAGGTTCTGGAGGGCTATCAGAGCCAGCTGGCAGCAGCCCTGACGTCGGCCCGGCCCTTGCCGGAAGTGACGGGCATGGAACTGGAAGAGCGCCGCGACACGTGGGAAACCGCGGCGGCGCCCGTGCAGCCCCTGGCCACCGCCCTGCTGGCCGCCTGGATCGTGGCCGCAACTGCCCTGATCGTGCTGGCCGGCCTGGCTCGCCCAGCCAAATTCGCCGTCTGAAGTCACTGGCCTGACGGCCTGCGGGCGAAACCATGGACCGCCTCGAATCGCCAACACCGCACACCGCTGCCATCCCCAAGTCCCACCTCACGCGAACCGCGGCCGGCCACCCGCGGCCGCGGAAAAATCCAAAATTTTCACGCGTGCCGAAACGTTCGCAGGCAATTGAACGGCATTTCCTCTTATTGAGGGGTGTTCTTTGCATTGGTCTTCTTTGGTAAGTTAATGGGCTGATGCGCTGAATCGAAGGACGCATCTAAAAGAGGGAGTGCCGTAGAGACAACTTAAGGTATCTTCTGAGGCTCCGAGCCGTGGCAAAGTACATGGGAGCGTGTCGCAATACCACAAAACGCGCCCCGGACCCGCCCCGAATCATCGACATTTGCAGTAGGAAACCGAAGCTCATGAGTGACACCCCCCCCCTTACCTCCTCTCGTCGCAGCTTTTTGAAACACAGTGGCCGGGTGGCGACTGCGGGGACCCTGGCCGGGATGGCCGTCCCCCACGTCCACGCGGCGGAAGATCAGACGCTGCAGGTCGCCCTGATCGGTTGCGGTGGCCGCGGCACGGGCGCTGCCGCCGACGCCCTCTCGGCTCGCCAAGGACCCGTCAAACTGGTCGCCATGGTCGACGTGTTCCCAGACCGCGTAACCAACCGGTACAACAACCTGAAAGAACGTTTCGGCGATCAAGTCGACGTGCCCGCGGACCGCCAGTTCGTGGGCTTCGACGGCTACCAACATGCCCTGGACTGCCTGAAGCCGGGCGACATCGTCATCTCGGCCACGCCACCCGCGTTTCGCTGGGCGCACCTGGACTATGCGGTCGGCAAGGGTCTGCACGCTTTTATGGAGAAGCCGTTGACGGCCGACGGTCCGACTTCCCGCCGCATCCTGGAACTCGGGAAACAGGCCGAGGCCAAGAATCTCAAGATCGGCGTGGGACTCATGTCTCGTCACGCCCGCAACCTGCAGCAGCTGGATACCCGCGTCCGCGACGGCCAGATCGGCGAGATCCTGACCATGCGCGCCTACCGCATGCATGGCGGGTTCCCCAAGGCTTTTGCGGAAAAATGGCCCGGCGAACCGAGCGAAGTGCTCTGGCAACTCCAACGATTCCATTCGTTCCTCTGGGCCAGCGGCGGTCTGTTCAACGACCTCTACATCCATCTGATCGACCACCTCTGCTGGATCAAAGGCGACTGGCCGGTCCGCGCCCAATCCTTGGGCGGGCGGCACTACCGCGGCAACTCGGTCGACCAGAACTTCGATTCCTACGCCGTCGAATATGTCTTCGCCGATGGGGCGCGGCTGTACATGCACGGGCGTTGCATGCCCGGCGCCCATGCCAATTTCTCCAGCGCCCTGCAGGGAACCCGCGGCTGCGCTGTGGCCTCGCGCCGCGGCGACTGCGGCGGACCGTCCAGCACCTTCGCAGGCCAGAACTTCGACGACGCCCAGCGGACCTGGCAGTCGCAAATCCCCAGTGGCGAGGGCAACCCCTTCCGAAACCAATGGAATGCCCTGGTCAACGCGATTCGCCAAGACCAACCGTTCAACGAAGTCGAGCACGGCGTGATGGCCAGCCTGGTCTGCTCGCTGGGGCGCCGAGCAGCCCACACCGCCCGGGAAATCACCCTGGAACAAATGCTCAACTGCCCCGTCGAATTCGCACCCGGTCTGGACCAATGGACCACCGACCCGCCAGCCCCCGTACAAGCCGATGCCGACGGAAACTACCCCATTCCCCAGCCCGGTATCCTCACCGACCGTGAGTACTGAGCCCCGGCGAATCGATCAAGCCATTTGCCGCAAACGGTTGATGTTCGACTGGGTGGCGACCACCACCAGCAGCTGATCGGCACCAAAGCGAAACTCCGGATCGGGAAACAGTTCGAGTTTCCCGGTCAAGGCATCCTTGATGCCGATCACCCACACGCGGTACAAACGCCGCAAGTCGGATTCTTTCAACGACCGACCGATCAGGGAATCGGGCACGGCAATTTCCACGAAACTGTGCTCCGCGTCAATGGGCATGTAGTCCAGCACGTTCGGCCAGGTGATCCGGTCGGCCATTTCGATGGCAATCTCGGTCTCGGGAAAGATAACCCGTTCCACGCCCAGCGTCTTGAGAATCTTGCCGTGATCCTTGGACAGACCTTTGACCAGCAGGCGTCTGGCGCCCAGTTCGCGAGCGTGCAGCACGGCCAGGATCGAAGGCGTCAGATCGCGTCGTTCGCCCAGACTGATGAACACGGCATCGGCCTCATGGATGGCCAATTCGGCCAGTGTTTTCCGTTCGGTAACATCTGCAATCACCGCTTCGTACAGGACATCCTTCAACAAGTCCACCCGTCTTTCGCTGAGATCCACACCGGTCACCCGGCAGCCGTTCTCGCTCAACCGCCGTGCCAGGGCCGATCCGAAGGTTCCCAGTCCGAGCACGAAAAAGTGTTTTTTTTTCTTGGCCATGGCCCGTTATCCAATCAAGGGTTCTTCAGAAGCATAGCGGGTCACCCGTTCCTGGGGGGGGCGGGCGAGCACAGCAAACATCGTAATCGGGCCCAGCCGGCCCGCAAACATCAGCACAATCATGATCGCTCGGCCTGGCAGGCTGAGCGCACCGGTCAGCCCCGTACTGAGCCCCACCGTGCAGAGGGCGGAGACGATTTCAAAAGCACTCTCTAAGAATGACGGTTCCTGGCAATCGGGGCTGGCCAACGCGTGCTCGACAATCAGCAGCAGGGTCAGGGCCAGCGCCACGACCGACGCAAAAAGCAGGGCCGTAGCCGTCGCCCGCTCGACCAAATGCAACGGGATGCTGCGCCGCCCGAAGGTGACCTGCGGATGACCGCGGAACGTCGTCCAGCTGCGGAGTGCCAGCACGAAAATCGTGGAAACCTTGAAACCACCGGCGGCCGAACAGGGACCGGCGCCAATCAGCATCAAAAGAATCGTGACAAACAGCATGGCTTGGGTCAGTTGCCCCACCTCGACCGTATGGAAACCGGCGGTGCGGCACGTGGTCGAGTGGAACGCGGCAGCCAGCAGCCGGCTGTGCAGCGGCATGTCCTGCATGACCCCGTTCCATTCCAGGAACAAGAAAGCCGCAAAGCCCAAACTCAACAGGCTGGCCGTACCCAACAGCATGATCTTGCTGTGCAGCAGCAGCCGGTCCCAACGGCGGATCCACGGACCGTGCATGTTCCGGGCAATGTCCAGTATCACCGGAAAGCCGATCCCGCCGACAAGGATCAAGCCCATCACCGTCAGGTTGACCAGCCAATCGTCCTGGTAGATCATCAGACTGTCTTCGCGGAGCGCGAAACCCGCATTACAGAACGCGGATACCGTGTGGAACAGGGCGTGCCAGAGGGCGGTCAACGGCGGTTGGTCGTACAGCAGGCGGGCGCTCAGCAAGACAAAACCCGTGCCCTCGAAGATCAGGGTCAACCGGAGGACGCGGCCCAGCACCCACCGCAGATTGGTCTCCTCGTCCGTCGTGCCCAAGGTATCCACCAGCAAGGTCCGCTGGTGCAGGCCCTGCCCCCCGCCAAATCGGAACGTAACCCAGGTCGTGACGGTCATGATGCCGATCCCGCCCACCTGCATCAGCACCAAGATCACGAACTGGCCGAACATCGAGAAATCGTGGGCGGTCGAGCGGACACCCAATCCCGTGACGCACGTGGCGCTGGTCGCGGTGAACAACGCGTCCAGCAGCGAGATCGGGGCCACCTCCGGCTGGCGGCTGAGCGGGTGCAACAACAACAGCGTGCCGCTCAAGATGGCCGCCACGTACCAGGCAAAGGACAACCGTGCCGGCCGCTGACTCAAAGAACCGACGGTCCGAATCACGGCCGGATCTCCCGACGGGCTCGGCAGGACGTCAGGCGAGTTCCGAGCGAAAAACGCGTTACCAACGGGACAATCGGCACCCGCCGTCCGCAAGAAAACACCATTCTGGACAATCGATAACCGCTCTTCAGCGGAAATAAAACCCTCCCGGAGTCTGCGGCGGGCGGCACGGCCCCCATTCTTTCTGCTCCCATATCTGCCTGTTTTACCCCGCTGGGGGAGGTGTATCAAAGTCGCTGGAACCCCAATGCGGCCCCCTGCTCGCATCATGATCTCGTCTCCGCTCCCAACCACCAGCAGGGAGCGACCGAAATGATCATGGAACATTCACCCGAGATTTGCAATCCCACATCAACAGCCTGACGCCAAACGGGGGTGCTGGCGTGCAAACAATCGTGCCCAGCGCTGCGGTGCAAGTGCTCGTGCTCGTAATCGAAGTAGCGTGCGGCGATCGATTACGAGTACGAACGTCGCGTCGAGCCAGAACCACCCGGATATCACCTGAAAATGGGTCTTTGTCGCGTTTTTTGAGAGGATACCCCCGTTTCCTTGCGGTCAGGATGGAGTACACTTGCGGTTGCTCGACGGGGTGTCCGGGCTTGGCAAGTGCCCACCCCGAAATCGGGAATCGGACGTCGGTTGCGGCTCCCTCGCTCGTCAACGAAACGCTCCGCAGCCAAACAAGACTTCCAAATGATTTGCCGAAAAATCAGTAGAATGGGTGATGCGACATGGCGAGAGTAATGGTGACCGGAGCGGCGGGGTTTATCGGGTTTCACGTCAGCCAGCTGCTGCTGGAACGGGGGGATCAGGTGGTCGGTGTCGACAACCTGAATGACTATTATGATGTCCGCTTGAAGCGGGATCGGCTGCGGCAGTTGAGTGGTCAGGCGAACTTCTCGTTTGCCGAAATCGACGTGGCGGATCGTCAGGCGTTGCCGGAGCTGTTTGCCTCAGCACGGTTAGAAGTGGTCATCCATTTGGCAGCCCAGGCGGGTGTTCGCTATTCGCTGGAGAACCCGCACGCCTATGTGGACAGCAACCTGGTGGGCTTTGTCAATATTCTTGAGGCCTGCCGCCATTACGGGATTCGCCACCTGACTTATGCTTCGTCCAGTTCCGTATACGGGGCCAACACGCGTATGCCGTTTTCGGTGCATGACAATGTGGATCATCCGTTGAGTCTGTATGCGGCGACGAAGAAGGCCAATGAACTGCTGGCGCATACGTATAGCCATCTGTACGAGTTGCCGACCACGGGTCTGCGTTTCTTTACCGTCTACGGTCCCTGGGGCCGCCCGGATATGGCGTTATTCAAGTTCACGCGGGCGATTCTGCAGGACCGTCCGATCGAGGTCTACAATCACGGCCAAATGCAACGCGACTTTACCTACATCGACGACAT
>SLMF01000607.1 GCA_007133715.1 Planctomycetaceae bacterium | reverse complement strand
TCAGGGCGAACCGCCAGACGTGGTCTCCCAGTTCGAAGCGGCGGAGCAGTTCCGCCTGAGTCATTTCGACCAGGCAGCGGTAGATGGTGGATTTCTCGAACCCCAGGGGAACGAGTTCCGCACAGACCTCGGCGTGATTCAGGGGCCGGTCGGCAGCCGATAGATGCTGCAACACGGCGATCCGGCAGGGCGTCCGTCGCAAGGGCGAATCGCGCAGCAAGCGGCGGGCTTCGTCGACACTGAGCGGGGCGGGCGATCCGGGCGGGCGCGCCTCGAAACGCGACCGCGGGGGCAACGACTTCGCCATTTCAAAACCCTCGCTCCCGGATGCGGGAAACCCCGCTCACGATACGACTTGCACGGGGCCGTGATCGTCACAATGGCCTGCGTGCGGATGGTGCAGATGGCCGTCGACCAAGTAGTCAAGATGATCGCCGTGCGGTACGGCTTCATGCCCGCATCCGGGCCCGTGAACATGGTCCGCCGCATGGCCTTGGCAGGTGTGGCCTCCCGTGCAGTCGGCCGGATTCTGGTCACTGATCGCCAATACATGCTCTTCCACTTGACCATCGGCACACGGGTGATGCAGGTGCCCGTCGTGCAAGTAGTCGACATGGCCCGCGTGCTGGATCCCGGTGTGACCGCATCCGGGGCCATGCTGATGTTCGTGATCGGCGTGCAAGGGGTGGCTGGTCATCGTCTGAACCTTTCCAAGCATTCGGGATTTCGATTCGCAGCGGATCCACGTGGATCAGCCGCTGTCCGTGTCACCGTCTTCGTTCGCGTGCGCCAAGGCATTGGTGACAAGCTGGCCGATGTGTTGATCGGCCAAGGCGTAGATCACGTGCTTGCCGTTCCGGCGGCAGCAGACGATCCGCTCGCCGCGGAGCAGGCGCAGACGCTGAGAAATCGCGGGCAGCGAATCCCCCATCGCCTGAGCGATCTCCGTAACACAGCGTTCCCCGGCCATCAGCAGGCAGAGGATACGCAGCCGAGCCGGATCGCCCAACGCCCGAAAAATGGCCACCGCCCGCTCGCAAGCACCCGGCTCCAACGGGTCCGGCGGTGCCATGGGCATCGCATGGTCGCGGCGGTCACAGGTGGCAGCGGGCAACGAGCGATCGGGCATGGTCAAACAACCTCTGACTCACGAAGACTTGCAACACTTATAAAAGTATGCAATTCTGCAAGTTTGTCAAGACCGATTTGGAAAGATGGGCCAACCGCCGACGCGTCCCGCTCCCCGACCCGCGACTTTCACCTACCCCTGGAGGACACCTGTATACCGTGCGCGGGTCGTTTTGTCGTAGAACGGATTTCAATCCGTTTCGCAGGAGCGGAATGAATTCCGCGCTACGAAGGGACAAACCGAACCGCGCGGGGGGATAATCACGGTTTTCACAAGAAACGCCTCCACTCCCCCTAAAATGGGCATTGCGGGGGCGAGGCTTGGCGAAACCGGAGCCCGGTCACGGGTTCCGCCGTGTGGGGAGTATCGCTCGGAATTGCCCGCGATGCCATGTGAGATTCAAGCAGGGAGAACGAAATGGTCCATTCGATTGATCGGCGAACGTTTGCCAAAGCCGGAGCGGTCGCTGCGGCCAGTCTGGCGTCGCAGAGGGCCAACGATTTGCTGCACTACGAATACCGCCAGCCCTGGTCGCTGGATTGAGCGCTCTCTCAATCAGTTGGCCGCTCCGATTTCAGCGGTCGCAGCGGAATTCGGCACCACGGCAGACTTCGTGGTGCCGATGCGAAAGCGAGCAAAGCGGGCGAAGCTATCCCGTTGCGGAGCCCAATCGGCCGAATTGCCTCCGTGAAACGTGCTGAAGTAAAATATGTCCACCTGGGCCTCGGCCACGTTGCGATAGCGAAGGTCGTTACGGAACAGTACCTCGGTGCCGTCCACCCATACCTGCAGCAGCCCATTCTGCTGGTTCGGATCGTTGACCCGGATCCGTTGTGTCAATCGATACCAGCGTCCCGCTTCCAGCTGGACCCCCGTAGCCAGGCTATCGCCATAGCGACCGCGTTGGTCCAGATGGTACAGATAGATTGTCAACCGTCCCTCGCGTCCCCACATATACCGGGCGCTCCAACCGTCCCCCGTGGGACGGTTGCCGCCCGTATTTCCACGACCGCCGGAGAGTCCGGGCAGTTTGCCGCCACGGCGGAAATCAAAGCCCTCTTCGAACTGGAGGTCGTAGCTCAAAAAGTATTCGTCACGCGGGGGCAGGTTGACACGGAACTGGCCGCCCCCCTGCCCCGGTCCGACACTCCCCTCCGGGTAGAAAAGACGCAGAGAGCGTTGCGATGCGGTCGCTCCGGCCGGGACAAGAGTTCCCCGCTCGCGAAGCGCGAACCACTGCAACCCGGGCCAATCCTCGCGGGCTTGAGACTCTCCATAGATTCCCTCAGGAGCGGTTTGAAAATCCACCGCGACTGGCAGCTCGGAAGCGTACGTGGCCGCGGGTGCCGTTGTCTCCGCCAGCAAGGCAAGACCGAAAACTGCGAGGGTCTGAACGAGCAATACGAACCGCATATCGGACTCCCTGGTTTCCTTTGATCTCGGCGGCCACCGCGGCCACCGGCAAAGCAGGTTGGGGGCCTCCGACCCGACCGGCTCGGGACGGATGGCCGACTACGAAGCATGCACGCCCGGTTCACACATCGGGCATTCAAAGAATCTAATGCGAACGCGAAACGCGGGGCAAGCCCCCCGGGTTTTCTGGCCCCTGCTCAAATGCTCCCAACAACGTACCAGGACCTGACGGACCAAGCTGAACGGGGCACACTCATTCCATCGCATGGGGTCAGCTATCCTGCTCCGACAACGGGTCGGAGCGCAACCAGACGAAGTGAAACATCCCGCAAGCAAACGCGGGAAACTACGGGCCCGTCACCCGGCTGACAGCGGGATAGCTGAACAGGTTGATTTGTACACGACGGCAGCAACGCCGGTCCGGTTGGCGGGGGTTTCGCCTACCCCGGAAACGCTGGGGTTGCCGTCTGCAGACGCATGATTTGGGGCCAGCTTGCTTGGTATCCGCCTTGGTAACCTGTCAAGCAGCTCCGCGATTTGGGGGTGAAAGCTTGCCTGACGCGTCTGGGAAATCCCAGCCGCCTTCCTCGACTGCCACGCGACGGGCAAGTTGACTGTGATTGGTCCTAGATAAAAGGTACGTTATGGAGAATAATCGAGTCGGAGCCGACCGTGTGCCGTCGGAAACTTTGGTCAAAGCCCCCCACGGGGATTCGGGGGTTGGATGACGTCACACTGGGTGGCCGGCCCACGCTGGTCTGTGGCAGTGCCGGTTCGGGCAAGACGCTGCTGACGATGGAGTTCCTGGTTCGCGGTGCCCTGGAGTACGGTGAGCCGGGCCTGTTTGTGGCCTTCGAGGAGACGGCGGAAGAGCTGGTCCAGAACGTCGCTTCGCTGGGCTGGGATCTGAGCCAACTGACCGCGGACCGGCAATTGGCCATCGACCATATCCATTTGGAACGTCGCGAGATTGTCGAGACGGGCGAATTCGATCTCGAAGGCCTGTTCATTCGGTGCAGCACGCGATCGACTCGATTGGTGCCCGGCGGGTGGTGCTGGACACGTTGGAAACGCTGTTCGCGGGCCTGCCGAACGCGGCGATTCTGCGGGCCGAACTGAAACGATTGTTCCGCTGGTTGAAGGACAAGGGCGTGACGGCGATCATCACGGGCGAGCGGAACCGGGCGATGTACATTCTCAAATCGCGGGGGATGGCCCATTCGCACCAGATCCGCGAGTTCATGCTGACGGCTCGGGGCATCGAGCTGACGGAACCCTATATCGGGCCCGCAGGTGTGCTGACCGGCTCCTCGCGTTTGGCGCAGGAAGGCCGGGATCGGGAGGAGGAGCAGAGCACCTCCCGGGAGATCGAGCGTCAGCGGCGGGTTTTAACCCAGAAGCGGGAGCTATTGGAGAGCCAGATTGCCGCTTTGCAGGCGGAATTCGCCGCGGCGGAAATGGAGGTCACCGGTGTGATCGATCGGAAACAACGGCATTTGGAACAGCTGGTGGAGATGCGCGCAGCGCTCCGCCACAGCCGCCGCAACGATACTTGACAGCAACGGCCGTGGCCGGAGAATGAGCCATTGACCTTGACACGGAGAATGCGATGTGAACCCTCAGAAAGTCAGCGAACCGGGTGATTCGGAGCAGATCGAGTGGAACCTGCGTCTGTACGTCGCCGGCAGCACACTCCGTTCCACCCGGTCGGTGGAATGTATCCGGGCGTTGTGCGAACGGTTCCTCAAAGGTCGTTACGAGTTGACGGTGGTGGATCTCTACCAGCAACCCGAGCAAGCCCAAGCGGCGCAGATCATTGCCGTGCCGACCTTGGTCAGGCACCTGCCGCTGCCGCTCCGGCGTCTGGTGGGCGACCTGTCCGACACAGCCCGCGTCTTGAAGGCCCTGGGCTTGGCCACCGAAGATGTCCGCTGAGATTTGAGTTGCAGGAGAGGAACAAATGACGCCCGTTCCCCCGAGTTGCGAGCCGCCGCCGGCCGAAATCGCCGCTCTGCGTGCCCAGCTGGCGGAAGCCCAGGAAACCTTGAATGCCATCCGCAGTGGCGAGGTCGATGCCCTGGTGGTGCAGGGGTCGCAAGGCCAGCAGGTGTTCACCCTCCGCGGAGCCGAACAGCCCTATCGGATCCTGATCGAACAGATGAACGACGGAGCCGTGATGCTCTCGTCCGAAGGGTTGATCGTGTATGGCAACCGGCGGTTTGCCGAGATCTTCCAGGTGCCTTTGGAGCAGGTCATCGGACAGTCCTTTACAACCTTCGTGGATCCCGGGGACCGTCCCACGTTCGCGGCCCTGTTGCATGCGGGGCGCTCCGGTCCCTGCGGGCAAGAGATCAACGGTCTGACTGCGGAACAGACACAAGTAGCCTTGCATCTCTCGGTCAACCGGCTGCCGCCGGATTGCGGGGCCGAAGTGTGTGTCGCCGTCACCGATCTGAGTGAACTCCGGGCACGGGAAATGGAACTGCGGCGAGCCCGCGACGAATCCGAAAAACGCGTGGTACGCCGCACCGCTGACCTGGCCCAAACCGTGGAACGACTCGAACGTCAGATCAGCAAGCGACGGCAAGCGGACAAAAAACTGAAACAGTCCAATGCGGCATTGAGGCAACAGACCCGGCATGCGGCCGAGATGACGGCCCAGGCCGAACGCGCCAGTTTGGCCAAGAGCCAGTTTTTGGCCAATATGAGCCACCAAATCCGCACCCCGATGAACGGGATCCTGGGCATGACCGAGCTGCTGCTGGATACCCCCTTGAACAGCGAACAGCAGGGCTATGCTCAGATCGTGCAGACCAGCTCCGAAACCCTGCTGGGGCTGATCAACAGCATCCTGGACCTTTCCAAGGTCGAAGCCGGCAAACTCGAACTGGAAATGCGCGACTTCGATCTGCTCGATCTGCTGGACCATGTGGTAGCCTCCCTGGCGCTGCGCGCCCGCGAAAAAGGGTTGGAAGTCGTCTGTAACATCAACGCGGACGTACCCGTACGACTGTGTGGGGACTCCGAGCGGTTGCGGCAGATCCTGACGAACCTGACAGAAAACGCCTTGAAGTTCACCTCAACAGGCGAAATCGAGATCGGTATCTCCGTCGAATCCCAAACCGCGACCGACGTGCTCCTCCGCGGCACCGTGCGCGACACCGGCATCGGCATCCCCGCCGATCGGATCGGCTTGCTGTTTGAAAAATTCACCCAGGTCGATAGTTCGGTCACCCGGGAATTCGGTGGCTCCGGGTTGGGACTGGCGATTGTCAAACAGCTGGCCGAACTGATGGGTGGCCGGGTGGGGGTCACCAGCCGGCCAGGCGAAGGTTCGGAATTCTGGTTCACCGCCCGGCTGGTCAAGCTGGTCGGTGTTCAAGAGAGTTCAGAAGAACCGCCCGAGAGGGAGGCGAAAGCGGCCTGCCACGACAACTCGGTCTGGGACCGAGCAGCGATGCTCGCTCGGCTGATGGGCGACGAAGCGATCGCCAGCTCGATTGCCCACGGATTCGTGACGGATATCTCCCGGCGGTTGGGCGGTTTGTACAACAACCTGCAAGAGGGCAATTTCGCCGTTCTGGCCGAACAGGCCCATTCTATCAAGGGCGCTGCCGCGAACGTGGAGGCCGAACGCTTGCGAGCCGTATGTTTCGAGTTGGAGAAGCGGGCGCGCGACGGACAACCCCGAGCCATTCGCAGCGTGCTGGACGAGATGAACCGCGAGTTTCAGCAACTAAAGCAAGCCATGCAGCAGTTCGGCAGCACCAGTTCGTGAAGCCCCCAGCCCTGCCCCTGAAAAATCCACCGCTTCGGCAAGCCAAACCGTGGCGTCTCCCTCGTGCCGAAAAGCACAATGAATAGGCCACCAAGGCCGGAAGTTGCTTGCTGCGCCTCACCGTAGGTTGGGCACTCCTGCCCGACGATCCCCATGGTTGATCCGCAGTGAGGGATTCGTGATATACCGCACGCGGTTGAGGATGGCACAATTCCGCAGATCGTTGAACGCCCAGCGGGAGGCGGCGGCCTGCTGGCGTTGCCGGTGCCTCCCGCTGGGCGTTCAACGAGCCGATTTACTCCCGCGTACGGAGTAACCAAGGGAGATCCTCGGGGCAGAGACCCAACCGGACAAACCTAACCGCGGGCGGTATAATACGTCCGTCGGGG
>SLMF01000079.1 GCA_007133715.1 Planctomycetaceae bacterium | reverse complement strand
CTGACGTTCTCCAACTTGGACGACAACCTCTGGCACGTGACCCTGGACCCCGAAAGCCGCCGAGTGGACGGGCACGGGGTGCGGGCCGCCTTCGACGGCAGCCGCGGTGATCAGCCGCTGGAGGGCAATGCCAGCTTGTACTTCGGCTACGAAAGTGCCGCGGTGCAGAGCCAGTTCGGAATGGGCCAATTCGCGCCGGCCACACCGGCCTACACCTACGACTTCCCCGGCGGGGCGCACGGCAGCCTGATCAGCAATCCGTTCAGTCTGGCGGGCTACTCGGCCGCCGATCGACCCACGCTGTACTTCAGCTACTTCCTGGAAACCGAGCAGCCCTCGCAGATTCCGGTAGACGATGACGATGACGACAACGGCGTGCCGGTGGTCGAACCGCAGGACTGGATGCTGGATGCCTTCCGCGTGTACGTTTCGGGCGACGACGGCAGCTGGCAGTTGCTGGCCACGAACAACGGCGCCCGCGATCCGGACAGCCAGGATTATGGCGACGAATTTGATCCGTTCGTGACCATCGATCCGGTGACGGGCGAGCCGTTTGCGGAGCAGCGGTTTACTCGTAGCGAACTGTTCGACAGCACCGGCAGCTGGCGGCAGGCCCGGGTGGATTTGGGGCCCTATGCGGGGCAGTCGAATCTGCGGCTGCGTTTCGAATTCAACACCGCCGGGGGCTCGAGCACGGGCGGTCGAGTCTTGGGCTTGGACCTGAATGTGGCGGGCAACGAACTGCGGGCTCTGCCCGGTGCGGAACTCGAGGACGGCCAGTTCTTTACCTTGACCGATCTGATCGAGGACGAGGATCAAGGCGAACTGCGGCGCGAGGTGGTGGCCGCGTTCGAATTCGATCTGGGCCCCTCCCTGGTTTTGCCCACCGGTGCGGCGGTCAGCGACGGAGATCGCTTCCGGCTGGACGGGCGGGTCTACGAGTTCGATACGGACGGCAATGTGGGCGTCACGGGCAACATCCGCCACACGGCGATTCCCTTCACGGGCGAGGAGACCGCGGCCCAGTTGTCGGCCAAGGTTCTCCAAGTGCTGCGGGACAACCCGCCGCCAGCTCAGGTTCTGGACGATCGCGACTACCGTTTCCAACCGCCGCGGCTGGAACCGGACGACACCCTGGAAACGGCCTTCGTGAGCCCGCTGGACGGCTCCACGCAGACGCTCAGCGGGATCGGATCGATCGGCGACGATCTGGATCTGGGCAACCGGGACGTGGATCTGGTCGCGTTTCCGCTGGAAGCGGGCGGTTCGGTGCGGATCACCACCTCGACCACCGGTAGTCCCTTGAACAGCTTCCTCCGGCTGTTCGATGCGGACGGGAACGAGGTGGTGCGGGATACCAAGGGTCTGGGCGATCCGACCCGCAACTCGATATTGGAGTTCACTGCCACGCGGCGGGGAACGTACTACGTGGGCATCAGCGGCTCGCACAATCGCGAGTACTCGCCCACGGTCCGAGACAGCGGGAGCGTGGTGGGCACGCCCACGCAGGGTTTCTACACGTTCCAGATCGCGGTCCGCGGTGCGGCGGACCCCCAGCGGGTCGGCAATCGCGTGAATCTGCCCAACGGCCGGGAGATCGAGATCCTGCAGGGCGACCATCTGGTCGCCGAGGGCGCCGGCGGTGTGTCGGCCGAGGTGAAGGACAGCCAATCCCAGCCGGTGCCGGTCTACCCGATTCGCGTCCATGCCGGGATGAGCAGCCTGCATGTGGCCGATGCCATCCGGATCGCGCTGGCCGAGCATCTGGGCGGCGGCCAGGCCGAAGCGTTCCCGGCCTCGAACGAAACCGTGCAGATCGTGCATTATGGGATCGGCGATCCCGGGCCGCTGGGCTTGTCCGGGCCCTCGGACCCCCGCACGGCCGTGCCGGGCAGCGGATTGTTCGGCGATCTGTTCGGCGGGTTCGGTCTGTCGGCCGGACCCAATGGCGTGGTCACGGACCAGACGCCGGGCGCGCTGGGCATGCAGAACAACCGCTTCGAAGGTGTCTATCTCGATGATATCATCATCGGCTTCGCGGCCCGTGGCGAAATGGTCACCGGCAGCGTGAGCCCGCTTCCCGAGCCCGGCGAGGACGAGGACGAGGACGAAGATGCCGAGCCGGTGTTGCCCAGCGTGGCTTTCGTCCCCAACCCGGCTCAGCCGGCCAACGAAATCAACCGCGGCGCTTATCAGCTGGAGATCCGCCAAGCCACGCCCTACGGCGTCTCCCTGCCGGATTCCAGCAACGGCGTGAATCTGCTGTTGACCGAAGGGTTCGACGTCAACGACCGGCTGGCACGCGGGGTCAGCCTGACCGTCCAGGACGGTTCCTTCTACCAGCATGGCCAGACCTTCCGGCTGAGCGCCGGCGGGAATGCGGTGATCACTTTCGAATTCCGGGATGCCCACATCCCCGGCCCGCCCTCGCCAGCCAACGTGCCGATCGTGTTCGACCCGGCCCACGATGCGGCGACCATCGCCCGGCTGGTGCGCAATGCCATCAATCGCGCGGATGTCCAGCAGATGCTGGGCGTGCGGGCGACCAGCAGCGACGGGCGTTACGAAGGGGCGGCCAGCAACAGCAGTTCGGTCCATCTGTTCGGCGAGATTTCCGTACTGGTCGGCCAGCTGGGGCACGGACCGACCGGTCAGGCCCCGGTGCCCGAACCGAATGACACGCTGGACCAGGCGATCGATACCGGCTTGGAGCCCGGGGGGCGCGAGGGGTTCTTTGCCCGGGGCGTGATCGGTAACAATCCGGGACTGGCCGAACTGGGAGCCGACGTGGACCTGTACCGTGTGGAACTGGCCGAGGGCGAACTGATCACGGTGGATATCAACGCCAGCGTGCTGAATTCCCCCTTGGACAGCCTGCTCCGCGTGTTCGACTCGAACGGCCAGCCGGTACGGGTCGTGGACGAATTTGGTCGCGAAGTGCCGTTGGTCAGCGACGATGACTTGGCGCCGGGCGAGGACTGGTTCCTGGACAACATCATGGGGTACAACACGGATTCGTATTTGAGCTTCGTCGCCCCGGCCGACGGTGTCTACTATTTCGGGGTCAGCGCCTTTGGGAACGATGCCTACGATCCGCAAGTAGCGGGCAGCGGGCGGGCAGGCCAGACGGGCCACTATGCGATCCGCATCGACCGGCCATTGAACCACGAAGGCGTCCACGTCACCACCTACAATCGCCAGGGCGATCAGAACACGTTCCGCGACCAGGGGCAGGTGATCGTCGATGCCACCACGGTCTCCTACTCCCTGAATTTCGGGATTCATGTCGAACCGGGAGCCCGCTCGGAAGTCGGCGCGCCCTGGCCCGGTCCCGTGCGGAACTTGGCCCAGCTGAACACCTGGGGCATCATTCCGGGCGTCACGCTCTCCAACAACCTGCTGATCGATAACGGATTGGGCGGGATCCTGTTGAGTGGCGAAGTGGAGCCGCCGGAAGAACCGTTGGATCCGGACGAAGAACCCGACGATCCGGACGAGCCGCCGCCCAGCGATCTCGAGCAGGCGGCGCCCGTTCCTTTCGCACGCGTGATCAACAATACGATCGCCGGTACGATCCGGGAGAGCATCGAGATGACGAATCTGGTGCTGACGCCTCTGGACGGGTTCACGGGCGACGAGGACAGCGAGCGGACGCAGGTCTGGGTTGCCGATCTCAGCACGGTCAGCGCTTCCACAATCACCTCGCTGACCATTCGCGACGCCAGCTGGCTGGTGGAGAGCGGCACGGGGCGGTGGTCCGGTTTCGATCTGGACGCGGTGAAGATCGGCACCGAGTTGGTTGAGAGCGCCGAGGACGTGCTGGACCTGGAAGACCTGAAGGTCTTCGACTTCTCCCCGCTGGGAACGGTCTTGACGCCCGGGCGGCAGCAGGAGCCGTTTGTGGATCTGCCTTTCTTTGGCACGTTGGACGGCCAGATCGATGATCGCTTTGCCACCTTGGGCCAGTTCGACGCGGTGGGCGAGTTCGGCTTCCCGGCCTTCGGGTTTGTCACCCTGGGGCTGGGCGGGTCGATCACCTTCCACTTCCAGCGGCCGCTGGAGGTGCCCGAGTTCTGGGTGCCCGATCCGGATGACGACGATCCGGAGGAACCCGAGGAAGGCTTGTATCTGTACATCGGCGGCCTGGTGCCCGTGAACGAATTGGGCGAGACCCTGGATGGCGGTTTGATCACCGCGCATGCCGTCAGCCCCGGAGAGCCGTCGGGAGTCGGCATCCGAGTGCAAGGCGGCGTGACGCCCACCTTGGTGAACAACGTGATGTCGACCTTGCGGACGGGGATCGAGGTCGAGGAGGAATCGGGCGAGGTGGTGGTGGGCGGTTCGCTGTATCACAACAACCTGGCGGATACGGAGGGGATCGGACTGGGCGAGTTCGCACTGGTGGCCGATCCGGAGCGCCCGTTGTTCGTCGATCCGGCCCGTTACAATTACTATCCGGCACCCGGTTCGCTGGTGATCGACAGTTCCTTGAATTCGCTGGAAGACCGCTTCGAGATGGTCCAGTTGCGTTCGCCGCTGGGGATCGCGCCCGCACCGATTTTGGCACCGGCGTACGACTTGGCGGGTCAGTTGCGGGTGGACGATCCGACCGCCACCCCGCCGCCGGGCATGGGCAGCAATGTCTTCAAGGATCGGGGGGCTCTGGATCGAGCCGACTTCGAAGGTCCCCGAGCCCGGCTGCGCGTCCCGTTGGACAACGGGCCCGACGATCGGGATCCCACCGAGTCGCTGGTCAATCTGGTCGACGTCTCGCTGGATCGTTTCGAAATCCACTTGGCGGACGGCCAGGGCATGCTCCGCGGGATCGGCGTCGATGACGTCAGCGTCACGCGGGAAAGCGTGCAGATCGTCCAGGACGGCCGGCGGCTGGTCCAGGGGGTCGACTACCGCGTTACGTACAACAGCACCAGCAACATCCTCCGGTTGACACCGCTGGCCGGGGTCTGGGATCGGGAGAGCGCCTATGTGATCCATCTGGCGGGCCAGCCGCGTCATGCGATCACGGTCGCCGCCGGGGATAAGACGCAGGATGGCGACCGCTTCCGCCTCACGGATGCCCAGGGTCAGGAGACGCTCTTCGAGTTTGACAGCGGTTACGTCATGACCATCCCGCAGACGCTGGCGATCCAGGTCCCGGCGGCGGGCGGCGGTCCGGGCGGCGTCGCCGATGGGGACACGATCACCGTGACCACGCCCTCGCGGACCGTGACTTTGGAATTGGACCGCGATGGCGCGATCGGCTCGGGGAACATCCGCGTGCCCTTTACCCGCACCCAGACACAAGGCGAGATCGCCGATGCGATCGTCACCGCCTTGAAGGGCGCCAACGTCCAACTCAGCCCAATCAACGTCGGCGGGGGACGCGTGCATCTGGGCGTGAACGGCTCGCAGACCATGCAGGTCGTGTCGGAGACCCTGATCGCGATGGGCGTGGCCGAAGGCATCCTGGACGGCCATCGCTTCCGCATCGACGATGGTTCCCAAGTGGTGACCTTCGAATTCACCACGGACCCATTCGTCAGCACCGGCTCGCACCCCGTCGATTTCAGTCACTCGCAGACCCACGAGCAGATCGCGGCGAATCTGGCGGCGGAGATCAACAGCCGCAACCTGGGCTTGAACACCCGGCACCTGGGCGACGGCGTCGTCCAGTTGGGCGGCGATCTGAACCATCAGGTGACCAACGTCAATGCCCGCGTCACGCTGTCCGGCCAACCCGGCGCGCAACTGCCCTTCGGCTTGCGCATCCCCACCCGCGGCGGTTCCTTCGCCGGTCTGATCACCGATGGCCAGACCTTTGTCATCAGCCGCGAGGACGGGCCCAGCGTCACCTTCGAGTTTGACAACAACAATCGCTGGACTCCCGGCAACACGCCCATCCCGTTCACGGCGGCGACCAGCACTTGGGAACTGGCCAACACCCTGGTCAACCGGATTCGCACTTCGAACTGGAGCTGTTCCCCTATAACCTGGGCAACGGGATTGTGATCCTGGGGGCCGACGCGGATTACAGCCTGAATGTCTCCGATTCGAACCTCCGGCAGACGGGCGAACCCGGCCAGCCGGCGGCGGTCCGCATCCCCTTTGAACCGGCGGCCGGTTACGGGGCGGACGAGGGCGCCCAGAAGGTCGCTCAGGTGATCAACCAGCAGCAGTTGCCCGGCATCTCGGCCACCGTCGAAGATGATCGGGTTTGGATTACGGGAGCCGAGGAAGCCTCCGGGCCCGGCATCCGTTTCGTCGATGCCATCCGCGATCTGGCCGGCAACCCGCTCCAGGGGAACCAGGACGACGGCCAGACCCGCTTTACGATCTTCCTCGGATTGGAACTGGATTACGGCGATGCGCCGGCGCCCTACCCGACCTTGCGAGCGGACGACGGGGCACGCCATCAAATCCTGGACGGTTTTTCGCTCGGCCCCACCGTGTTCCCCAATGCCGACGGGCAACCGCATCCCCGGGCCGATGCCCATCCCGATGACGACGGCGTGGTCTTCGATCCCAACACCCCGCTGATCCCCGGGCGCACGTTCCATGTCACCGTGGACATCCGGGGAGTGGAAGGTCCCGACGCGGTGGCGCCCTTCGCCGTGCTGAACGCCTGGATCGACTTCAATCGGGATGGCGACTGGGCCGACGCCGGCGAACGGATCCTCTCCAACGTCATCCTCGACGAGGACATGCTGGAGAACGGCAAAT
>SLMF01000160.1 GCA_007133715.1 Planctomycetaceae bacterium | reverse complement strand
GGTTTCGGCGGGGTCGGAGACCCTCGCCGAACGCGGAGACCCTCGCCGAGGGCGGAGACCCTCGCCGAGGGCGGAGACCCTCGCCGAGGGCGGTAGATTATTTCCTGCGGGTTGCCTGAGATGGGTCCCGTCTGCTGGCTGCTGATCCACGGCGCGATCATCGCCCGCGAATTCGGCATCCCCTGGGTTAATCTCTCCCGTAATCAAGTGCCCATTACCATGAGGGTTCAATTCACCTCGATTTTGGGTTTTCATATGGCCGACAAACCGGCATAATCACGGTTTTGTCCGGAGGTACTCATGACCGAAACTTTTGCGTTGGCAAACCCGCTGTGTGAACTCTTGAACAAGGATCGCAACGAATTTACCCGAGCCGATCTGCTGCAGGTGGTCCGGACCAAGGGGATCGAGCGTTTTACGTTTCGCTATACGGGGGGCGATGGCCGCTTGAAAGAACTCCGACTGCCGTTCTCGAATACGGAACAGGCCGATCGCATTCTGGCGGCTGGCGAACGGGTGGATGGCTCTTCCCTTTTCAAGGGGTTTGTCGATGCCGGTGCCTCGGATTTGTATGTCGTTCCCGTCTATCGCTCGGCCTTTATCAATCCGTTCGATCCGACCAGTCTGGACTTCATCTGCCGTTTCCTGGATCGGGAAGGTCGGCGGGCGCCGTTCACCCCGGACAATATTCTCGCTCTGGCTCACGAGCGGTTTCGCAAGCGGACGGGTTGCGAGTTATGGGCGTTGGGCGAACCGGAATTCTATCTGATCGCACCCAATCAGGGGGAGCATTACATCCCACCACGGCAGGCAGGCTACCATGCGGCGGCACCCTACTTCAAGAGTAACGAAGTGGTCAACGAAATGCTGCGGCATCTGTCGCGGATCACCGGCGCGATCAAGTACGCTCACT
The DNA here is from genome assembly GCA_007133715.1 of Planctomycetaceae bacterium. GTDB lineage: Bacteria > Planctomycetota > Planctomycetia > Pirellulales > Pirellulaceae > SLMF01. Next base: position 5,829 of record SLMF01000160.1, on the reverse strand, counting down.
CGGAAGTCGGGTTCATCGAGTCCATGGCGTCGGAGGAGCCCCAGCTGCATGGCCGCCGGGCGGAGCAGCATGAAATCGAATTCCACTCGCATCCCATCGAGGAGATGGGCGATTTCATGAGCATCGCCCAGTGGATTATTCGCAAGATCGCCTATCTGAATGGGATCATCGCCACCTTCGCCCCGAAAATCGAGGAGGGCATCGCGGGCAACGGGTACCATATCCATCTGGAGTTGATGAAGGACGGTCGGAATTTGATGACCGGAGCGGACGGGCGGTTGTCGGAAGAGACTCTGAAGATTGTCGGCGGGCTGACGACTTATGCGCCCACGATCTCGGCTTTCGGCAATACGGTGGCCACGTCCTACCGGCGGTTGGTGCCGAATCAGGAAGCGCCCACACGGATCTGCTGGAGCGACTCGAACCGCTCGGTGCTGATCCGCGTTCCGCTCGGCTGGTCGGCCGGTGCCGATCTGGCCCGGATTGTCAATCCGCGTGAAACCACGGACTACGAGGACGCTCGGGGCCGTCAGACGGTCGAAATCCGCTCGCCCGATGGTTCGGCCCACGGACACCTGCTGCTGGCCGGCTTGGTGACCGCAGCCGAATACGGCTTGACCCAACCCGGCATGGTCGAGCTGGCCGATCGCACGCGGGTCGAAGGCAATATCTTCAAGGACCCGGATTTGCTCCGCCGTTTAGAAGCTTTGCCGTCCAGTTGCGTGCATGCGGCTCGCCGTCTGCGCGAGCATCGGGCGCTGTACGACGAGTACGGGGTCTTCCCCCCCCATGCCATCGATCACGTCTGCCATCTGCTGGAAATCGAAGACGACGAGTACTTGGGCTCGAAACTGGAAGCCATGTCCGACGAAGAGCGTCTGGCCTACACCCGCAACCTGATGCACCGGGACATTCACCGCCATTAAATCACGACACGGCAACGTCGCCGGAGCGACCCTCGTCGGGCACAGGCGGGCAGCACTTCGGCGGACAGCCTGCCGGCAGCCTGCCCCACGGCCGACCTGATTCGCCCAATTTGGCAAGCTCCGTAGCGCCGTGGGGGTCAAACCGGTTCCGTCCCGGATCGGAGGGAAGCCGATAACGCTTCGAGACGCGATTCCAACTGCTCTTCGCCAACACGAATTCCCAACCCGATCGTGATCGCGAACAACTCGCGGCCCGCTAACGAGGGGCGGTCGAGTTTGACCAAATCCTTTCGCGTGCAGAGAACGGCTTCCCAATCGGGGTGACCAGCCACCCACGCTTCTAACTTCCCGACTTGCTCTGCGGTGTAAGCATCATGATCGGGCAAAGCGCGAAACCCGGCGACGTGACAACCCAAGCTGTCCAGCGTGTGGCGGAAACCCGCGGGATTGCCGATCCCGCAAAACGCGGCCACGCGACGGCCCGCCATGCGTTCGAGCGGGTGATCCGCACCCGCGGCCGTACGCAGACCTTGCGGTTGATGCTCCAATTCCAACCATACGGCCGAGGGTGCCAACCGCTGGACCCGCGCGCGGATCGCCGTCCGCTGCTCGGCCGAGATCGCGTCACGCCGCGACAAACCAATCAAGTCCGCGCGAACCAACCCGGAAATCGGCTCCCGCAACATGCCCCGAGGCAGCAGGTGCTCCCAGCCAAATGGCTCCAAAGCGTCCAATAGGACCAGTTCCAGATCGCGCCGAATCCGACGATGCTGGAAAGCGTCGTCCAACAACGCCACGCGGCAACCGTAACGGGACACCAGCTCACGCACCGCCGACACACGATCCGGCTGTTGCACGTGCGGTAGCCCGGGAAGCTTTTCCGCCAACTCCCGCGCTTCGTCGTTCAGCGACCCGGTTCGAGCCTTGTATCCGCGGCTGACCACGCCGACAGGAATGTCCCGCGCCCGAAACCAGCGGGCCAACCATTCGATCAACGGCGTCTTGCCGGTCCCACCAACGGTCAGGTTCCCCACGCTGATTACGGGGATACCCACGCCATGGGCAGTCAACCAACCGCGGTCATAGGCCCGATTACGCGAGCGAATCGCCAGTCCGTACGGCCACTCCGCCACCCGCAAGGCCCGGCGTAACACGGCGGCAGCCCAACCGCGCTGCCGCCCGCTGATCAGATCCCGATACGCCGTCGGAGCCAACGGCATGGCCAAGCCCTTTACTGATGATTTGAGAGCCGGGCGCAGATCGCGGCGGCCATCTCCTGCGTGCCGACCGCGGTCGGGTCGTCCCGGTTCGGTTTCAAGTCGTAGGTGACGTCCCGCCCTTCCGCAATCACCGCCCCAACCGCCTTTTCCAAACGATCCGCGGCATCCGTCTCGCCCAAATGACGAAGCATCAGCATGCCCGACAAAATCAAAGCCGTCGGATTGACCCGGTTCTGACCCTTGTACTTCGGAGCACTGCCATGCGTCGCCTCGAATACGGCTCCGCCCGGTCCGATGTTCATGCCGGGAGCCAGCCCCAGCCCGCCTACCAAACCGGCGCCGAGGTCGCTGACGATATCCCCATACAGGTTGGGCAGCACCAGCACATCGTACAGTTCCGGTTTCTGCGTCAGTTGCATGCACATGTTGTCTACGATGCGTTCTTCGAATTCGATATCCGGATAATCCCGGGCCACCTTCTCGGCGGTAGCCAGGAATAACCCATCGGTGTACTTCATGATGTTCGCCTTGTGCACCGCCGAGACCTTGCGACGCCCGTTGTCACGCGCGTAATCGAAGGCACATCGCACGATCCGCTCGGTGCCCGAGATGCTGATCGGCTTGATCGACACGCCGGTCTCCTGCCCACGGGTTTGAATCTTACGATCCGAGGGCAGGCTGTTGACGAATTCGATCAACTGGCTGGTTTCCTCGCGTCCTGCCTGGAATTCGACCCCCGCGTACAGGTCTTCAGTGTTCTCCCGCACGATTACCAAGTCCACGCCCACATCTCGGTAGAAGGACCGCACGCCCGGATAGTATTTGCAGGGTCGGATGCAGGCGAACAAGCCCAACTCCTGCCGCAAATACACATTGATACTGCGAAAACCGGTGCCTACGGGGGTCGTGATCGGGGCCTTCAGAGCACAACCGGTGCGGCGGACACTCTCCAGCACCCCGTCCGGAATGGGCGTTCCGAGCCGCTCCATCACATCCACGCCCGCTTCCTGCTCGTCCCACTCGATGGCCACGCCCGTGGCTTCGATACATTTGCGGGCGGCTTCCGCCAGTTCCGGTCCGACACCATCGCCAGTGATGAGAGTGACTTGATGCGCCATCTTGAAATTGCTCCTGAATGCAAACAACGGGGGAAGGCGGTTCCGCAGGGCGGCCCGGCCACCGACAAAGGCCCCATTATCGTCAAGCACACCGATCCTTCAAGGACACCGCCATCGTGGGGATACACCGCAATGAAACACCGATCCCCATTCCCGAGGGAACTCCACACAAAACGCCTGTCCCCGAACCGCCTGTCCCCAAATTAGTACAAGTCAGTTTGGGTGGCTATGATTTAACTTACGTGGGGAGTAAAAAATTCTCGCGAGAGCAGATTGCGGTGGGCCGGGTGGTGGGGCCAGATGGAAGGCCGGCGGGAGTCTTTGGCTGTAAGTTGTTTTGCAGTAATGAGTTGCGTTCTGAAGCCCGGTTTGGCGGTCCCGCGCAGACGCGGACGGCCGGGAATGCTAGAATTTCTTGCTCAACCCACACGGCCCGATCTGCGATGAATAGATCGGCAGATGTGCGCGCTGTTTTTCCGTCGCTGTGCCTTTGTAACCGCCCAAGGTCGCTATGTCTGGTCGAAACCGTCTTGCCGAACTTCGCGAGGCCGCACCGGTGGTCCTGCCGTCTTTGCTGATGTGTGATTTCGGCAATTTGGAGCGGGAAGTTCGGGCGTTGGAAGATGCGGGGGTTGCGGCCCTGCATTTGGATGTGATGGATGGGTGCTTTGTTCCCAACTTCACCTACGGGCTGCCCATCGTCGAAGCGGTGCGGCGTTTGACCACGCTGCCGTTAGATGTGCATCTGATGATCGTCCAGCCGGAGCGGTACATTGAATCGTTTGTACGGGCAGGGGCGGACCTGATCACGTTCCATGCGGAGGCGGTGGGGGACCCCCAGCCGCTCTTGAACCGCATCTCCGAATTGGGGGCTGCTGCCGGAATCGCGTTGAATCCCGCCACGCCGCTGGAGCAGGTCGATGCCTGCTGGGATCGGTGCGATCTGGTGCTGGTGATGAGTGTACCGGCCGGTTTTGGTGGCCAATCGTTTGATCCGGTTGCTTTGGAACGCCTTCGATACCTGCGCAAGACCCTTCGCCACGACGCCTTGCTGGAAGTTGATGGGGGGGTGAATGAAACGACGATCGGCCGCTGCGCTGCCGCGGGCGCCGATTTGCTGGTAGCCGGTTCGGCCATTTTCCGGCAGACCGACTACGGTCCCGCGGTGCGGAAGCTGACCGATTTGGCCGTTTCGCAATAAAAGTGGAAACAGGATAGAACCCTTGATGACGGTCGTACGAAAAAAACGCGGGGTGCCGGAAGGACTCTGGCTGCGCTGCCCCAGTTGCCAATCTACCCTTTTCCGCAAAGTGGTCGACCAGCGGTTAGGGGTATGTCCGGAATGCGAACATCACTTCAACGTCTCGGCCAAGGAACGGATCCGCCAAGTGCTGGACGAAGGCACGTTCGAGGAATGGGATGCGAACGTGATTCCTACGGACCCGCTGAAGTTTGCGGATCGCAAGTCCTATGCGGACCGCTTGGTGGCCGAGCAGAAACGCACGGGATTGAGTGATGCGGCGATCACCGGTGGCGGGATGATCCGGGCGCGTCGCGTGGCGCTGGGGGTAACCGATTCGGCCTTCATCATGGGCAGTATGGGCTCGGTGGTGGGCGAGCGTTTGGCGCGGCTGATCGAGCGGGCGACGCGGCAGCAGTTGCCCTTGATCATCATCAGCGGTTCGGGCGGCGGAGCTCGGATGCATGAGGGCATTCTGTCGCTGATGCAGATGGCCAAGGTCTCGGCCGCCTTGGCTCGATACGATCGGGCGGGCGGACTCTATATTTCGGTATTGACCAATCCCACAATGGGCGGGGTGGCAGCCAGTTTCGCGGCGCTGGGCGATGTGGTGTTTGCAGAACCGCGGGCGCTGATCGGTTTTGCCGGACCCCGTACAATCCAGGCGACCATCCGCATCGAATTGCCCGAAGGGTTCCAGACCAGCGAGTTTCTGCTGGAGCATGGCTACATCGATCGCATCGTGGCCCGCGACAAGTTGAAGAGCGAGATCGCCCGCACCATCGACTACTGTGGCAAATAGACATGGGTTGGTTCGACAAGCTGCAATCGCTGTGGAAGGGTGCCGAGCGTGTGGACATCGCGCAGCGTTTCCAGTTGCTCAGCGAGGGTTACGTGGGGACGATGTCGCGTTTCTACCGGGCCCGGGATCGCCGGCACGATCGCATTGTGGGTTTGAAGCTGTGCGATGCGGAGAAAACACAGACGTTTGAATCGCGGTTCGCCGGGCTGAAGAAGCCGTCGGAGGGCCAGATCGCGTTGGCGATGCAGCACGAGCGGATTGTCGAGACGTACGAGGCGGGGGTCAGTTCGACGGGGCAAGCGTACATTGTGATGGAGTTCCTGCCGGGACCGGGTCTTCAGCAGTTGGTGCGTCAGCGAGACGAGCGGCTGGCGGGCAAGCGTTTGAACTTGATTCGCCAGATGGCCCAGGCGATCCAGGCGGTTCACGAAGCGGGTTTTATTCACCGGGATATTTGTCCTCGTAACTTCATCTGCTCACCCGAGTTGGATGCGATCAAGCTGATCGATTTCGGTTTGACGGT
>SLMF01000251.1 GCA_007133715.1 Planctomycetaceae bacterium | reverse complement strand
TCAGAAGAGTTTTGTGGAAGTCGAATTGCCGTTGTCGGCCGAGCAGGCGCGGGCGGAAGCCCGCCGGTGTCTGCGCTGCGATCTGCGTTTCACCCGCCCGGCGGAGGAAGCGTCCTCGTGCCACGCGGGCACAACCTGTCACGCTGCAAAAAGTGGATCCGTATGATCAATCTGGAAATCAATGGTTTGGCGGTCGGAGTCGAAGACGGCAGCACGCTGTTGGAAGCGGCCGAGTTCTTGGGGTTCCCCATCCCCACGCTGTGCCACATGGACGGCCTCTCGCCCTACGGAGCCTGCCGCCTGTGTGTGGTCCAGCTCGGCCAGGGCGACCGCGCCCGGCTGGTCTCCTCCTGTACCTATCCGGCTCAGGAAGGACTCCGCGTGTGGACCGCCTCGAACCGCGTGCTCCGCGCCCGGCGGATGGTGCTGGAACTGCTGCTGGCGTCCTGCCCGCAATCCAAAACCATCCAGGATCTGGCATCGGCCCACGGCGTCCGCCAGCAGCGTTTCCGCCAGGAGCAGGAAGACTGTATCCTCTGCGGGCGCTGCGTGCGGATGTGTCGCGAGCAGATGGTGGCGGGAGCCATCGGTTTCCGGGGACGGGGAGCGACCCGCAGCATCGGCACGCCCTTCGACCGCAATTCGGAACAATGCCGCTTGTGCGGCGGCTGTATCTACGTCTGTCCCGCCTGCGAACTGCGGTGCACCTTCACCGACCCCGACCGAGCGATTTGCGGCGGCTGTGCCAATCTGACTCCGCCCTGTGCAGAGAAAGAAGGCTTTGATCACATGATGTGTTACATGAATCCCTGTGTGGCTTGCGAAATTCCCACGCCCGAAACCCAGCCAGGAGTCCTCAGCTGATGATGTCTACGTTCTCCAAAATCAATGCCTCGGCAGCTACCTTGACCAAGAACCGGACCGAAGGGTCGATCGTGCCTTCCTCGGGCATGTGCGTGACCTGCGTGGACGGCTGCATCGGGATGTGCGAGATCGGCAAGTCCGCTTACCGAGGCCATGAAGTCATCTACCCGCAGCCGTTCGGCGTGATCACCACGGCGGGCGAGAAGACCTATCCCATCGACCACTCGCACTTCAGCATCATGGGCGGCGTGGTCGGTGCCCAAGGGATCCCGGCCGACAGCGATCAAGCGGTGTTTCCCGCCGTCAGTTTGGAAGTCGCCTTCGGACACGATCGGGGGCTCAAGTTCCGCCGTCCCTGGATCATCCCCGGAATCGGCTCGACCAACATCGCCAAGAACAATTGGGAAGGCTTGGCCATCGGTTCGGCGCTGGCCGGGACCGGCCTGACCATCGGCGAGAACGTGGCCGGGATGGACCCGGACGCGGTGATCGAAAACGGCCGCATCGTGGATACGGTGGATTTGAAACGCCGCGTGACCCTGTTCCAACGCTATCAGCGGGACGGCTACGGAGCCATCGTCGTCCAAGCGAACATCGAAGACACCCGGCTGGGCGCCCAGGAATACGCGTTGGAGCATCTGGGCGTGCAGTGCGTGGAACTCAAGTGGGGCCAGGGAGCCAAGAACATTGGCGGCGAGGTCAAGATCCGCAATCTCAAACAGGCCCAGTGGCTGGCCGAACGCGGCTACCTGGTCGTGCCCGACCCGACCGATCCCGATGTGGTCCAGGATTTCGAACGGGGAGCGTTCCTGGAATTCGAACGCCATTCGCGGGTCGGGATGGTCACGGAAGAAGCCTTCGCCCGCCGCGTCGAGCAGCTTCGCAAGGCGGGTGCGAAGTACATCTTTTTGAAGACCGGAGCCTACCGTCCAGCCGATCTGGCCCGGGCCCTGGTTTACGCTTCGCGGTACCAGCTGGATCTGCTCACCATCGACGGGGCCGGCGGCGGGACCGGGATGAGTCCGTGGCGGATGATGAACGAGTGGGGCGTGCCGCCCGTCTACTTGCACTCGCTGGCCTATCATTATGCCCAGCGGCTGGCGGATGCCGGCCGGCACCTGCCCGCCATGGCCATGGCCGGCGGCTTCACCTTCGAAGACCAGATCTTCAAAGCCCTGGCGCTGGGCGCGCCCTGGGTCAAACTGGTCGGCATGGCGCGGGCGCCGATCGCAGCCGCAATGGTCGGCAAGACGATCGGGCGGAGCATCGAACAGAACATGATCCCGGTATACGTCGAGCGATTCGGCCACACGCGGGACGATATTTTCGTCACCGCCGGCCACCTCCGCCGCGAATTGGGCGACGACGAATTCGAGCGGATTCCGGCCGGCGCGCTGGGGCTGTACACCTACTACGAACGACTCGATCAGGGACTCCGGCAATTGATGGCCGGCAGCCGCAAATTCGCTCTGGAACATATCGCACGCAGCGATCTGGCCGCCCTCACCCGCGAGGCAGCCGAGGTCAGCGGCATCCCCTACATCGCCGATGTCGATCGGGAGGAAGTCGACCAACTGCTGTCCTGAGCGGCGTCCCCGAACCGGTGCGAAGTCCACCACGGGTCGAGCAATCCGGCCGGGTCGAGCCAACCCGGCTGCTGGTGGTTCTGCGGCAGGGGGAGGAGTTCCCGGTCTGGGGCGTCGGCCGCCGTTTCGGCTTCCCCGCGGCGGGCTGGCTGAGAGAGCGCCAGGCGACGGAAGACCGCATCGCGAGCCGCCCGGCCCGCGGGCGGGACAGGCGGTTCGCCTGCCGTAAATGGCTCTTCCTCCCGCTCCCACCGCGAAATCAGCGGCAGCTCGCCATCCCACCGCCCGGCCAGCGGAAACGCAACCGACGACTCGCCCTCGACCAGAAACTCCCCCTCGTCCGCCACGCCCCCACCGGCAGCCGACATCGTGTCCCCGTTCGAATCTTGGGGCGGATCCGCAGCTCGGCTCGCCAGCGCGGGGCCGTTCAAACGGTTGATGATGAGCAAGGCATCGTTCGCGGTGACGAAACCGTTGCCGTCCACGTCGTAAAAGGGAGGCGGTGCGACCGGTGTCTCCGGTAACCGGGGAGCGCCCGGGTGCGTGTTGATGAAATTGATCACGGTCAGCACGTCCAAGGCGGAAACCTGCCCGTCCCCCGTCACATCCGCCGGATCGAGCGGATTCTGCCAAGAAACGGCCGTGTGCTGACCGGCGAAATCCACCGCACTCCGGGTCTGGCCCCAACCCAGCGTCACCGTCTGAGTCGACGTCCAGGGCTCGGCAAACGGTGGCGACACGGCCTGAACATGGTATTCTCCCGGCGGCAAACCGCCCAGGTGATAACCACCCCAGCGATCCGTCACCGTTTCTGTCGGGGGACCGATCCGCAGTTGGCCCAACAGCACGTGCGAACCCCCGTGCTGGCCCACCGTCGCATACGCGATCTCCGGCACCGGCCGTTCGATCGCCAACGTCTGACGCTCGCCCGGCCCTAACGACTCGCTGGTGGTCCGTTCAAGCAGCCGGCCGGCCGCATCGTAAACCGACAGGCGGGCGTAGTCCTCGCCGTCAAACCCGATCCCCTCCACACCCAACGAACTAACCGGCTCCGAAAAATCCAGACGCAAATGGACGTTTGGCGTCCATAAGGCATGGGACCCCGAGCCGGTGGCGGCGGGGAAGCCCAGCACATGCCCGAGCTGTGGCAACGAAGGGACTTCCGCGGCGACCACGCCTCGCGGCGAACCCGTCGACGGTACCGTGCTCAAGTTTACCCCTACCAGCTGGCCTCCCAGCGCCGTTCCCACCGGGAAAGCATCCGGATCCAGCCGCTGGGACAGCTCGAGCGGTGCACCCTCCGCGTCCACCAGACGCACGATCCAGTCGGCCAGCGGTCGTTCGCCCGCGTCAAACCGACCGTTTTCATCGGCGTCGTTCCAGACGAAACCGTTGATCCCCGGCCGCAGGACGGCCGCCAATTCGTCCGTCTGGCTGTGGAATACTTCCGAGGTCACCCCGGTTCGCAAATCCCGCGTGCGGATGTCAATCGTCTGCGGGGGGGGCGTCGAAATCGGGATCGAAAGGTCCAGCTCCACCCGCGGGGAACCGTCGAACTCGGCTACCGCAAACCACGGGCCCCCGTCGATTCGCGCCTCGGCAGTATGGATCCGGTTGATCGTAATGTCGCTTTGCCAGCCCGCCGAGTTCCGATTCGGCAGCGTTTGAACCTCGGAGAACCCTTGAAAGCGGTAAAGCTGCAGGGCGGGGTCCCAATAACCGCCACCTTCCAGCCGATGGGGCACATCCAGTACGTCGAAAATGCCATTGTTCGTGCTGTCCTGCCAGCCGATCATGGCCATCGACGAGGTCGAGCTGGTCAGATTTTGATACGCGTAGGTCAGCAGCAGCTCCGGCGGGTCTCGATAGGTATGGTCCCGATCCATGATGCTGGGCACTTGGACAAAACCGGGTTCGGGGTTGTTCCAGGCATTGGTATTGGGAGCGTTGTAGTAGCCGCGTCGGTCCCAGTGATTCCCCCCCCCTTGATACTCGTCACGCGCCCAGAACATATGGCCCGTTTCATGGGCAAAGGTACTGGCGGGCCGTCCTGCGGGCGACACCATGAACTGGCCCCCCGCAAAGGCGAAGGCGCGGAGGAACAGGCCCCCGTTGAACATACCGTCTTCGTCGTTTTCGTCGTTCACGACAAACACAGTAAACGCCCAATCCGTGTCATGTTCTACCCGCTGAGCATGGTTAAACAGCCGAACATCATGGCTAAAATTGCGGGTTTCCGCGTAACCGACCTTTTCCAGAAAGTCGTAAATCCAATATTGAAAGTAGTTGGAAGACAGCTGAATGGGTTCGTAGTCGGTCAGGACAGGGGAGTCGGCGTGGGTGAAATCGAAGTGGAACTGCAGCGGCATCGAGCTGTCGGGAAACTGGGTGGCCAGCGTCTGCTCCCACCAGCGGACGCCTTCCACCACCTTGGCCTTGGCCGTTTCGATGGATTCGAGCGTCCAATCTTCTGTATTTGGATTCACGGCCGAGACATTTTCGCTGGATTCCATCAACACGACGGTGACCAGGACATCGCCCAGCATGAATTCGCCCGTATCTTGGGGCAGGGCGCCGAAAGGTGTCACGGCCAGCAAGCGACGATCCTCGAGCCATTCGACGCGCAAGCGGCGAACCGGGCGAATCTTCTTTCGGGGGGATTTTTTGTGCCTGCCCCGAGGGTGTTTTAGCGAAAACCAAGCGGTAAACATGGAAACCGTTCGTGTGGGAAATCCAGGATTCGAGGAATTCTACGGATCCTTCCGATCGCGACCCAACGGATTTATCCGCCGGAACGCGTCTGTCGGACGAGCTTTACAGCGCATTTTCTGGCTCAAACGATTGTAGGGAAGGGGCAAACCGCGAGCCCTATTCCTGCAGGACATCTTTGTACCGCGCGCGTCAGCGACCTAAAGCAACTCGCAGGAAATAATCTACCTCGTTCGGCGAGGTCGTTCGGCGAGGGTCTCCGACCCCGACGACCCGTTCGGCGACGGTCTCCGACCCCGACCACCCGTTCGGCGAGGGTCTCCGACCCCGCCGAAACTGCCGACCGAAGGTCTCCCACGATATGGGAGACCTTCGGTTCGGCGGGGTGGCTCGGTCAGAGACCGGCCACAACGCGTTATTCCCTGCGAGTTGCCTAACGGATCGGACGTTGGAAACGGCTGTCGGGTTCCCTGGGGCCGTGCGGGCTGGTCAAACCGATTTGGGGGGGTTTCCGTTACCAAATGTCCACAATCACGGACCTGGGGAGGCGGGAGGCGAGCTGGCTGGCGAGGTAACCTTGGGGAACGCCGGAGGCATCCGTATCGGGGCGGAGGCACGTTGCGAACAATGGCATCAATCTTTAGGGGGGTGATTTCTGCGGCCCCGGGAATATCATGGGTTGCGTTCGCCGATTTTTTCCTAATAATAGAGGGCCCTGCCCGGTAGCGACTGTACGGTTCGCTCGACAATCCCCGCCCGAAACTTGCTGATGACAAGGAGTTTTCCCCTGGATACCAAAACCTATCGCATCGGAACGCTTACGGTCGTGGCGCTCGTGGCGCTGCGGATCGTAATCGGATGGCATTTTTACCGAGAAGGAGCCGACAAGATCGCCGAGGGCGATTGGACATCCGCCCAGTTCATGGTGATTGCCAAGGGGCCGCTAACCCCCTTCTATCACTGGTTGGTCTGGGATTTGGACGGCCGTGCCCGGTTGGACAAGGAGGCGACGCTCGAGAGTTGGGATCAGTTTCGCCAACGCGTGATCGACCACTATCGCTTTGACGAGGAGCAGGCGGAACAAGCTCAGCAGGTATTCGAGACCCGCCGCGACCAATACGAGTGGTTTTTCGACGTGTACGGCGAGGAGATCGCGATGTACCTGAAGGGTTTGGATCGGCGGACGGCCAATCGCCGCGATCCGGCCAAACGCCAGGTGCCCTCGTTGCGGCAGCAATCCGAGCTGATCGAATGGGAGATGCGTCGGGAGGTGCAACCGTGGTTGCGTGAGATCGACGAATTGCGGGAGAATTACGAGCGGGACTTGCTGGCGATTGCCACGCCGGAGCAAGCTGGCCGCCGCCGGACCCCGTCGATTCCGTTGCCCGGCCGTCACCTGATGGACACGAACTTCATTGATGTGTTTGTCCCTTATTTTGACATTGTGGTCGGGGCCTTGCTCATCCTGGGGTTATGCACGCGGTTGGCAGCCTTGGCGGGCGCGGGGTTCCTGGTAGGCATTGTGTTGACTCAATGGCCCTGGGCCGCGGGGGCCTTGCCGGTACACTATCAAGTGATCGAACTGTTCGCTCTGCTGGTGATCGCCGC
>SLMF01000549.1 GCA_007133715.1 Planctomycetaceae bacterium | reverse complement strand
GCTCCGCGTCCCACGTGCGGCACGGTGAAATAGGGGGCACCGTCTTCGGAAACCTCGACAAAACGCTGGCCCGCTTCATTGCGGAACAACTGGGCCGGCTGGTAATAGGGGCTGTCCAACCGCTCGTAGGCCACGTGGCCGTTGGCGATGAACAGGTCCAGCCAGCCATTGCTGTTGAAATCGGCGAACGCCGTACCGAAGCCGACCCACGGCCGGGAGACCCCGAACTTGCCCGTCACACTCGAAACTCCCAAGAAACCGGGATCACCCGGCTGGCCCACATTCCGCCGCAGCGAATTGTCCTGGTTGGCATAGTTCGTATAAAACAGGTCGATCTGCCCATCGCCGTCGAAGTCCCCGATATCCACGCCCATCGAGCCTTCGCGTTCGCCATCCTCGGAGTAGGCGATTCCCGCCATCAGGCCCACGGACTCCAGCGGGAACTCCGGTCCGCAGCGGTACAAGTGATTGTCCTGGACATCGTTGGCCACGTAAATGTCCAACCAACCATTGCGATCAAAGTCGGCGACCACCACCCCCAGCGCCCGGGCACGCGGTTCCAAACCCGCCTGATCCGTGATGTCTTCGAACGTTCCGTCACCCCGATTACGAAACAGGTAGTCGCGGGCGCCGGGAAACAGCGACGGTCCGCAGATATCGCGCAACTGTTGGTCGTTCAGACATCTTCGGCGGTGGTCGGGTTCCCAATCGCAGTAGGTGATCACGTACAGATCCAGCCAGCCGTTGTTATTGATATCGACCCAAGCTCCGGTCACGGCCCAGCGGTCGATGTGCAACCCGGCCTGTTCGGTGACATCCTCGAAGCCACCCTGCTGATTATTTCGGAGCAGTTGGGCGCCTTGGAAGCCGGCCACAAACAGATCGGGCCAGCCATCTCGATCGAAGTCGCCCACGGTGACGCCATGCGTGTAGAGGTCGCCGCCGGCGACACCGGCTTCTTCCGTCACATCGCGGAATCGCCCATCGCCTTCGTTGCGGTACAGAACGGACGGTCGGCCATGCACCTGGATCGGCGGTCCGGTCAAGCGACCGCCACCGGTGAAGAACAGGTCCATCTTGCCATCCTGGTCGTAGTCGAAGATGGCCACCCCGCCGCCCAGGTTTTCCAGCAGCTGGTAGAACCCCGCTTCTTGGCCGTCGCGATAGGTGAAATCGATGCCGGCCTGTTCGGTTACATCTTCGAACCAGTCTTCGGGCTCGGGCTGGCGGGGGACCCGCTCGGGCTTATTAAAGAACGGAATCGCCGCATCGGGCGGTTTGCTCTCGTCCGCCGCGTCGGCTGGCGGGTCACTCGGCCGCGGATCCGCACCCGGAGTGGCGACCTCCTGGTCCATCCTCCCACAGCCGAACCACAGGCACATGCCCAGAATCAGCCCGGTGGGCAACAAACGATCGGCAGACACCCTTCGGAAAGCCACGAGCACGATTTCAGACAGACTATTCTGGCGGATCCAATTCGAAATCATGTACTGCGCCACCCGCCGGCACCTCGACCTGGATCGGCGACGTGGCGGCATCTGCATACTTCGGATGAATCACCTCTTGGATCGGTTCGTCCGGGGAATCATAGCCCCCGCCGATTTGGGTTCCGAGGAAGACCACGGTATACGTGCCGGGCGGAGCACCATCCGCCTCGCCAGCTCCCGACAGTTGATAGCTGCCATCTTCACGAATTCTACCGGACGCGGTGGCCTGGTTCGAAATGAACTGCACCGTGCCTTGCCGTACCACCTCGCCATCGCGCACCCGCACGGTGCCTCGTACGGGGTTTCCCCCCCCGCCACAACCGCTTACCAGAAAGATCGCGGCAGCCGCGACCCCCAGCATCATCCCCAGCTTCCGCAACATCACCTTCTCCCGATAATCACTACAAGTTAACACGCGTTACCTGATCGCGAAGACCTATTGCGGTCTTCCGAAGACACCTCCGGATCAGCGAGGCACTTCCGCCACGCGACCGCTGTGGGCATGTGCCAGATCGCGGAAGACGCCCACATTCATGTTCGGGCTGATAGCGACCACGGCCCCGTCGGCCATCAGGAACTGGATCGTACCGGCATGCCAGCTACCGAAGGCGACATCTCGGGCCGCCCAATCCCCCGTATCTTCGAACTGGCCATGTGGTGCCAGGGGGATATGCACTCGCACCTGTCGCGCCACCGTATATTCGCGCCAGCTGCCATCCCACCAATAGATGTTCCCGTCGGCCCGCTTATTGCCACAGCAATTCTGACCGATCTCACTAGCGGTCACGTGTTTTTCGCCCACCAGCATCACGTTACTGGTGCCATCGACCAAGCGGGCGAACGTATCGCGGGGCCGCCAACTGGCCATTCGCTCCGGCGCCGCACCGACATCCGGGCTAAGCCCCGCGCTATCGTCGCGGACCGCTGTGCGAATCGCACTGGCGATCCGGGCGTCCCGATTCATATCGTGAATATTCCACCACTGTTCGGCGTTGGAGAGGTCGGTACCGGTTCGCGAAAGGTTGCCACTGTCCTCGTACCACAGCACGACGGCATAGTCTCCCAGCGGGCCCCGCATATCCCCACTGGTCTTGAAACCGGCGGTAGGTGTCCGTCGTGAGGGGCAGAAGTAGCCAGAGATCACGGCTTCCCGCGTGGTCAGCACGCTGCTGGAATTATGTCCGTCTTCGATGCGATCTGCCGGGGAGTTCGTGAAACTGATCTGCTCCCACACATTCTGCTCTTCCATGTAGGGCAAGATCATGGCCCAGAAGCTGGGACGCCGGCGGCCGAGCAACAGCGGCGGCAATCCGCCCTGGGCGTCGTGGAAATTGTGGACGGCCAACCCGATCTGCTTCAGGTTGTTGGAACACTGAGAGCGTCGAGCGGCTTCGCGCGCGGCTTGAATCGCGGGCAAAAGCAGGGCCACCAGGATGCCGATAATGGCAATCACCACCAGGAGTTCCACCAGAGTGAACCCCCGGGCCGCACGTTGACTTGGAATGACTTTCATCACAGGTTCCTTTCGAGACAACCAGCCGAAACAGATGAGTTAGATTTGCAGAAGTGGTCCACCAAGCGATCGCCGTCGACCCCGCCTTCGAGCAAGAAGCCGGTCGACCCAAGTGGCATCTTGCATCCAAACGGAACGGAAGAACTCCAAAATGGGGTGCGATACCCCTCTGAGGACGCAGGAAAAACGCACCTCACAAGAAGGGCGCATTCAAGACGTCAATTTACAAACATCGTCAGTTTCCGTCAATCATTTTCGCGAAATTATTTTGGAAATCGACGGTCGAAGCAGAGTTCGGAACGAGAAAGGTGGCAGCCTGTTTGCAGTTCAGGCCTTGTCGCGGCTGCGGGCTGTGGGGTTCGTGCCAAACTCGGGTTGACGGTAGGGCGTGTCATGTGGATTGACAAATGGCGGCGGTTGGCAACAATGGGGGCTGAATTTTGCTTGAAGATTCGCGGGCACGGTTCGCGTTTTCGCCCCCATTTCTTGCTCGTGGGAACACGCTCTTTCGTTATGTTCTGTCTTGTTGTTTGCAGACGACGGGTCCCGCCGGTTTGGGCTTCGGTTTTCTCGCTTGTTTGCACCCTGCTTCCGATTGTTATGGGGGGTGTGGTGCTGGGCGTGGAGAGCGGCTTGGCGGCGGTCGAAGTTCCTTTGCTGGTCACGCAGTTGCCTGCCTCGGCATCGGCGGATACGGGCGAGTCGGTTCCGGGTTGGGGGCTGGGGGCGCTGGATGTGGCGGGGGCTCGGATTGTGTTGGTTGCGCCCGGCGGGGAGCCGCGCGTGCTGACGGCCGATTTCTATAGCGCCAGCGATCCCTCGGTCGCGTTCGATGGGACGCGGTTCGTGTTTGCCGCCCGGCGGACACCTGCGGACGATTGGAACATTTACGAGTATTCTCTGGAGGGGGGAGAGATACGCCAGATCACTCGCGATTTGGGCGACTGCCGTAGTCCCTGCTACCAATCGACGCTGTTCACCTTGGACTCGCCCGAGCCGTGGCATCAGGTGGCATTTGTCCGCCGCGAGCCGGGGGCGATGGTGGAATCGGGCGGGGTGCCGTTGACCCAGATCTACTCGTGCCGAATGGATGGCAGCGAGGTGCGGCGGTTGACGTACAATTTGTCGTCGGACAAGGACCCCTGGATGGTGTGGGATGGGCTGCTGATTTATGCCAGCTGGCAGCGTGCCCGGCTGGACCGTGGCCCGGCCGGTTCGATGGGTTTGTTCGGAATCAATCTGGACGGTACGGACGTTTCGCTCTTCGCCTGTGATCAGGGGGTGGGTGAGCGATTCAAGCACATGCCGTGTACGACGCCGGAGGGTTGGCTAGTATTTGTGGAGGGCGAGCGGTTTCCGTGGGATGGAGCGGGCAGTTTGGCGAGTGTCTCGTTGCGTCGGCCGTTGCGTTCCTACCGGCGTTTGGCGGGCTCGGACGGCTGGCTTTACCGGGCGCCGTCGCCGTTGGGCGACGGCGGGATTCTGGTCTCGCGCCGCCCGGCGGACGGCAGCCGGCCGCATGGCGTATACCGTTTGGAGCTGGAGTCGGGCGAGTTGCAGCCAGTTTTTGACGATCCGGCGTTCCATGATCTGCAAGCGCGGGCGGTGATACGGCGAGCGGAGCCGGACGGCCGGTCGAGCGTGGTGGTCGCGGAGGATCCGCGGGCTCATTTATATGGTTTGGACATTTCGGTGCACGATCTTCCGGAGCGCGACTGGCTGACCCCGCACGTGGCGCCCCGGTTACGGATTATCGAGGGGAAACCGTTGCCATCCGGGGCGGCGTCGGAGGTCGCGGAGCCGCCGTTGGCGGCCCGGCGGATCCTGGGTGAGGCGCGGATCGAGGCGGACGGTTCTTTTCATGTCAACGTGCCGGCCAACCGGCCGTTGGAATTGCAGGTGTTGGACGAGCGGGGGATGGCCTTGCGCAGTTGTGGCTGGATCTGGGCGCGGAACCGGGAGAATCGCGGTTGCATCGGCTGTCACGAAGATGGCGAACTGTTGGCGCAGAACCGCTACGTGGACGCGTTAGCTCGTCCGGCGGAGGTGCTTGAGGGCGTGGTTACGGTAGATTTCCGTCACGATGTCTATCCGATCGTCGCGGGCACGTGTGTGGCCTGTCATGGCGAAGCGGGCGTGGAGCCGCGATTGGACGAGGGTTCGCAGACGCCGCCGGGCCGGGGGGCATACGAGCGTCTGTTGGCTCGGGACGGGGAAGCGGGCTCGGAGTACCGCTACGTCCATCCCGGCCGAGCTCGGACCAGCCCGTTGGTCTGGCATCTCTATGGTCGGAACACGGGTCGGCCGTGGGATGGTGCGGTAGCGGAGCGGGAATTTGCGGTTTTGCCGGAGGAGGCCGAGCCGTTGCTGACGGAGGCCCAGCGGCGTACGGTGGTCGAGTGGATCGATTTGGGAGCGGCCTGGGACGCTCGCGTCGACGTCCGCGCTTCTGATTTCAACCAGCGGAGGCCTTGAGTTGAGGACCGTTACTGGGAGTGGGAACCTGTTGGCGTGCAGCCGTCGGTCACGGACGTGGGTTGGGCTGCGGTTGCCGTGTCTGCAGGCGTTGTTGTTGGCCGCCGGTCTGGTCGGGGGCCTGGGGGAAGCGGCGTCATTGCCCCGGATTGCGGAGGCGGGGGGAGCATCGTCGGGCGTGGAAGCGGGCGTGCTGCCGGTGTTCGAGGACGTGACCGAGCAAGCCGGTTTGACCGCCCGTCACAGTTTTGGCGATTTCGAGTTGAGCAACATTGTCGAGGGCACGGGCGCGGGTGCCGTCTTTTTCGACTATGATGGCGACGGGTTGCTGGACATTTATCTGCCCAACGGTTCGTGGACCCGCGAGGTGAACGATGCTCGCGGGCGGTCGTTGCGGGGCCAGTTGCGCAACCATCTGTACCGGAACAATGGCGACGGCACGTTCACGGATGTGACGTTGCAAGCCGGGGTGGCGGACCCGGACCATTTCGCGTTCGGGGTATCGGCCGTGGATTACAATGACAACGGCCATGTCGATTTGTACGTCTTGAATTACGGTCCCAACGTGTTGTTCCGGAACAATGGGGACGGGACGTTCACGGATGTATCGGCCGAAGCGGGTTTGGACGATCCGCGTTGGAGTCTGTCGGCGCCTTGGTTCGATGCGAACAACAACGGGCTGATGGACGTATATGTCGCGAATTATCTGGAGTATGACGCGGGCGCTTTCCGGGCCTTTTACGCCGCACAGGGCTATCCGGGTCCGTTGAGTTACCAAGGCCAGCCGGACGCTTTGTACCGCAACAATGGCGACGGCACGTTTACGGAGATCACGCACGCAGCGGGGCTGTACCAACCGGAGGGCCGGGCGATGAGTGCCACGGTGGCGGATCTCAGTGGCAACGGTTATTTGGACATTTACGTGGCGAACGACGCGATGGAGAACTGGTTCTTCGTCAACCAGGGTGACGGGACGTTTGTCGAGGACGCCCTGGTACGCGGTTTGGCCTTTGGCGAGGGCGGTCAGGGCGTGTCGTCGATGGGTCCGGCGGTGGGCGAGGTCGTGCGGGACGGGCGGTTGGATCTGTACATTCCGGACATGGATTACGGTTGCCTGCTGATCAATCGGGGCGATTATTTCGAGGACCGCACGGCGTCGTCCGGGCTGGCCGTCGTCTCCGGGCAATACACCGGCTGGGGCGGGTTGCTGTTCGATTTCGACAACGATGGCTATTTGGACCTGTTCGTCTCCAACGGGGACGCCCATTTCGAGTTTCCGGAGGAGGATGTGCTGATGCGCAACGACGGAACCGGAAACTTTGTGG
>SLMF01000066.1 GCA_007133715.1 Planctomycetaceae bacterium | reverse complement strand
TGCGCCCCAGTTGGTTGTTGCTGGCTTTGGCCGCCGCGTTGACCGTGTCGGTGTTGGGCACCTGGATCCCCGCCGTGCTGGCCGCCCGGACCGACCCGGCCGTGATTTTGCGAGAAGGAGGAAAGTAATGCTGGAAGCTGACGGTTTGACCAAGGAATTCTCTTCCCCCACCGGCACGGTAACCGCCTTGCGGAACGTGTCCTTCTCCGCAGAACCGGGAGAATTCCTCGCCGTGCGCGGGCCCAGTGGCTGTGGCAAGACCACCTTGATGATGATCCTGGGTGCCCTGCAGCGGCCCACCTCCGGCAAGCTTCGAATCGAGGGCCAGGATCCCTACCAACTGGCGCCGGAAGCCCGCAGCCGGTTCCGGGCAGAACGTATCGGTTTCGTCTTCCAGGAATTCTACCTGGTCCCCTACCTCTCGGTGCTGGAAAACATCCTGGCTCCGTCCCTGGCCAAAGCCCATCCCGATCCCCCAGGCCGGGCCCGGGCCCTGATCGAACGTTTCCACTTGCAAGATCGCCTCACCCATGTGCCGTCGGCGCTCAGCACCGGCGAACGCCAACGGGTCGCCCTGGCCCGCGCCCTGTTCCACCAGCCCAAATTGCTGCTGGCCGACGAGCCCACCGGGAACCTGGACCCGGAGAATGCGGAGATCGTGCTGACGTACTTGGCCGACTTCGCCCACAGCGGCGGGACGGTGCTGATGGTCACCCACCATGCCGACGCCGCCGGCTACGCCAAACACATCCTGGAAATGGAGCAGGGGGCTGTGGTCAGCACGGCGGCCCCGCAAGGCTAAAGCCTGCCGACACAGGGCGGCATCAACGGGCACCGGCCCGTAAGAACGCCCGCGGCCAGCCGCCCTGCCGCTGAATCGCTCCCTCGATCTCCTCCATCTGCCGCAGCGTCGCGTCGAGCGCCGTGACAATGCGGCCATAATGCTGGACGGCGCGCGGCGACAGCGGCTGCCCCCGGCGATCCTTCAGCCATTTCTGGCACACCGGGTAGGCGCCGATGCGAAAACTCCAAACCGCCGGCGAGACGCCGGTGAACCAGCGTGACGGATGCAGGTAGACCTTTCCCTGTCGGTATCGAGGATAACCGGCCGCCACGGCAATCGGCCCGCCGCCCGCCAGGCGGCAACTCGTCGCCCCCGTTCGCTCGAATTCCGCGGGCGGCGATTCGCGCTGTGCCGCCGGATCGTCCGCCGGTTGCAGCCGATGCAGCCGGCTCAGCCGGCTCCCGCAACCGCACAAGGCGTGGAACAGCGCGCGGCTGGCCGGCAGGAAGATGCGGGGGAAATCGATCCGCAGCCATTCGGCAAATCGTGCCCGGTAGCCGGGCGAAAAGAACTGGGCGTAGATGAAATGCAGCACGTCCTCCGGTCCGAACGTGGCCAGCAGGTCGCCCCGGCCGTAATCCAGCCGGTCCAATTGCACCGCGTTGGCCAAGGCCTGCAGAAACTCCGGGTTCAAATTGGCGACCGGCGACAGCGACTCCCCCAGCTCCGCACCCGCTGGCATCAGATACAAGGGAAACAAGCTCTCGCTGCCCTTGTTGTCCGAACGGATCACGCCGTCGGAGATCAAGCAGTCGGTGACAAAGAAGTAGGTCACGTGCGTCCCGGGCAGCTGCCGCCGCGCGATCAGCCCCAGATTTTCTCCCCCCAGCATGTGTTGCATCAACGCACGTCGAGGCCAATCGACCATCCCGTCGGTATAGTAGACCCAGCGCATGTCAAACGGGCGATACAGGCAAGGAAGCGGGCGCTGCTGCCAATGCGGATCGTTGCGAACCCGCTGGCGAGCCTCACTCAACCGCCAGCCGCGGGTGTCGCCCGGCTGGTACTTGGGCGAACGGGTGCGACCGGTGAAAAACCGCGCCCGCACTTCCGCATCGGACAAGTCGCCCCGAAACACGGACATCCGCTCCAATAACGCCTGCCGCTGCTGCGCGATCACGAAATGATCGCGAGCCGTCACCAACCCCGTCCCGTGCACCGCCATCAGCTCGGTCAGCTTCCAACCTCCCCCGTACTCGTCGCCGTGCGTGCCATCAAAAGGTCGAAACAGATGCAGGGGCGGTTGCGGTTCGATCCGGCGCGCGTTCAACTGCAGAGCGGTCGTCTGCTCCAATACCCGCTGCTTGCTCGCTCGCGTGCCCCACAAATCCGCATGCCCAATCTCCGCTCGGCAGGCACCCGGCACTCGCCAAAATACGCCGATCGCCACCCCGGATTCGATGGCAAACACATTCTCGTCCGCACCACCCTCCGGACAACCGTCCGTCTTCTTGGTACTGCCGTGCAAGTCCGTAATCGTGATCCCGGAAAACGTCGCCCGTAAACTCTCCCGCAGACCACGGAACGTCGGATTGTCCAGATAACCGTGATTCGTCACGTAGCCCAGAACACCGCAACCCGAACGCTCGATCAACCAGTGCCCGTACCGCAGGAATTTGACGTAGTCGTCATGCAGCCAGAACTTCCGCTCGGCCAGTCGAACGCCCGCCTCCTGATAGTAGTCCTCCCATTTCCGACCGTCACCCGCTTGACCCCGCAGCAGACCGCAGATCCAGTCGCTCCGGTTCCGCGACATCCCGGCGTAAGGCGGGTTGCCCAGCACGACCGTGAATCGCTGCTCGCGTTTGACCGTATCCGCCGCGCGCACGGCGTCGAACCCGGCCGCCCTCCGGCCGGTGCCAGACCGCGGTGGCTCCCCGTCGCTGGGTGCTTCCAACGCATTCGTCAAATACAAACGCACCGGTTGGTTACCCGCGAACTGGTAGCCCGTCTCCCGCAACTTGCCCACCAACGTCAGATGCGCGATCGCATGGGCAGCCGGCAGCAATTCATATCCGACCAGCCGGGGCAGCAGATGCCTCGGCACGTACTCGTTCCAAGCCGCCTGCTGCTCCGCAAGACTTCGCCCCTGGCTCGCCCATTTCTGCTGCATCGTACGGTGAATCAGCCCGATCACCTCGACCAGAAAAGTGCCTGAACCGGCCGCGGGGTCCAGAATCGTCACCCACGGCGAGTCGCGGCACACCCCCGCGGGCAATTCGGATGCCCTCTTTCCCCACACACCCGTTCGAGCCCCCTCGGCGCCCGTCGCCGTACGCGCGCACCACTCGCCCCACGTGATTACCGACGCCAGACCATCCGCGATCCCGAACCGGGTTTGCAGCACCTCGTGCACGCTGCGGACCAGATGCGAAACCACGGCTCGTGGTGTAAAGAACACGCCGCGAGCCCGACGCCGACTCGCATCATAGTGTTGCAAAAATTGCTCGTAGAAATGGAGCACCGGATCTTCATCCGGATAACGATTCTGGAAATCGCGAAAGACCGCCTCCCAATCCACTTGATCCAGCAGCGTCTGCAGGGCCGCCAGACTGCCAGCGGGCGTCTCCCCCCGATTGCCATCGCCTTCGCAAACCGCCACCAACGCCTCCTGCCACCGCAGCAAAACTGGCGGAAGCGGAAGTCCCTGCGGAACCGCGGCCCGACACCCTTCCCGTCGAGCGGACCAGCGGGCCGCCAGCAGACCACAAACCACTAGCTGAGCACCCCGATCCGCAAACTCATCGTCGCTTAAATCACCGTCTAACAGAGGGGTAATCGTGCACCTTAAGTCGTTCAACGGGCCCCCTCGCTGGCCGTCAGCCAAGGCCTCACGAATCCGAACGCGGAGTTCTCGCACCACCTCGGCCATCCGCGTTATCAAAGCCCGCGAAATGGTGATCGACTCGATTCGTAGCGTTCCGATTCGGTCGGACACCCCGTCCTTGACGTCAGCAGACAACATTCCCGTCCTTCTCCTCACCAAGAGGATCGAAAAATACCCTCACAGGTGTTGCTTTCGAGCAGATCATGCCTTCCGAGACCGGCGTGGTCTGGTTACCGCCCGGATGACCCCACGTGGAACATCATGCTCATTCCCGCGTCGGCGTTCAATAGCCATTGTCTAAAGCCGCCCCAGTTTGGTGACGAATCGGGCCTTTGGCGACTCGAAGGCCGTTGGGGATCGCCGGGCCCGAAGGCGGCTATCCCGCCAATGGGCCTGTTGGTTAGCGGTTATGCCGGTTGTATCGGCCATGCCGTGCCGATTCCTCCGAATATCGCGGTATTGCTTTGTACGCCGGTGCTTCGCCATACGAAGGTAATTCTAGTAGCATCGCGGTACCGCAGTCAGGGTTGGCTCGCGGTGGCCGCGGCCGATCAGCAACCAGGGCTCACTCGTTTCCGAGAATCCCGCCTCGATTTGCAAGGACGTGTTATCGTGGCCTCCATCAAGTCGCTTTTGACGTCATGGGCCGGTGGAATCGTTCTTCTGGCCACGTTCGCTCCGCTGGCAGCAGTCCAGTCGGCTCCTCCCCATTCGGGGTTTACGTTCGAACGAGGCCCCCTGCAAATGCACGTCAGCAAACCGCTGGAACGCGTGGAGCTGATGGTCAATACCAGTCGCATCCTCACGATGGAGCAGAATATCCCGCGTCTGTTTGTCAGCAACCCCGAGGTGCTAAAAGCGATGCCGCTGTCCCCGAACCAGGTCCAGGTGTCGGGGCTGCAAACGGGTACGGCTCAAGTGAATCTGTGGGATCAAGAGGGGGAGATCTACACCTTGGACGTGGTCGTTCTGCGTGATGTGAGTGAACTGCTGGACGTATTGCGGAGCGAATTCCCCGAGGCGAATTTACGGATTCGGCCGCTGGCCGAGAGCATCTACATCACCGGCTACGTCCCCCGCCCCGAATTGGTCGGCGAAATCCTCCGCGTGGCCGAAGATTACCATCAGAAAATCATCAACGGTATCACGGTGGGGGGCGTCCATCAGGTGGCCCTGCACGTCAAGGTGATGGAGGTATCTCGCACAAAACTTCGCGATCTGGGGATCGATTGGCAATACTTCGGCCGCGACTTTTCCGTCTCGCAGGGGGCTGGAAATATCCTCTCCGGTGCCGCAGATATACCCGGAATGAGCGATACGGTCCGATTTTCCGTGGTCAGTAACAGCACCGAATTCATGGGATATCTCAGTGCCCTGCGGGAGAACAATCTGGTCAAACTGCTGTCGGAACCCACGCTGATCACGATGACCGGCCGAGCCGCTTCGTTCACCTCGGGCGGCAGATTCCCGATCCTGGTGCCCAGCGGTTTGGGGACCACGGGGGTTCAGTTCGAGGAGTATGGAACTCGCGTGGATTTTGTGCCGGTGGTGTTGGGCAACGGCCATATCCGCTTGGAAGTCCGCCCGACGATCAGCGAGTTGGACGAATCGCGGGGCGTGGAGCTGAACGGGATCCGGATCCCGGGACTGACCGAACGCAGCGTGGACACGTCGGTGGAAATGCGGGCGGGGCAGACCTTGGCGCTGGCCGGTTTGATCCAGAATCGAGTCGAGTCGCGGAACCGCGGTTTGCCCTTTCTTGGCGATCTACCGTTCGTCGGGCGGGCCTTCTCGCGGGTTCAGGAGAAGATGAACGAAGTCGAATTGCTGGTCACGGTGATGCCGGAGATCGTGGCCCCGCTCGATCCGCACCAGGTACCGCTTTACGGACCGGGCCAGATGAGCACCACGCCGAACGATCACGAATTCTACTGGCAGGGCCATTTGGAAGTGCCCCATACGGGTATGCCTTGTCCGGCGGGCCAACCGCCTTACTCGGCCTATCCCGTCAGCGAGGGCTGGCATCCTGCTCCCGAACCGGTCCCGGTCCAGGAACCGTCCTCGGCCAACGATCCGGTGTCCCGTTCGTCCCAACCGCAGAGTTCGGTGGAGCGAGCGTCCTGGCGCCCCGGCTCGCAGGGATCACAGCCCATGCTGATCGGTCCCAGTGGTTACGATCCGCTGCGTTGACGGGTGCCCCGGTGGCGACGTTATCGCGATCGGACTTGGTCACGCATGCAGGGTGGCGGCACAGGCGTGCTGGGTCCGGTCGGCGGGCGCGTCGGGAACGCCGGTTTGCAGAATCAACAGGGCCAATTCCGGTCGGCAGTTCCAGCGCAGGGGTTGGCACCCCGAGAGACCTCGGCTGACGTGCAACACGGTCGGCGGTTGCGAATAAACGCCACTGCAGTAACTCACTCCGTACCGGCTCTGCGTGACCACCGGTCCGACCAGGGGGAAACAGATTTGGCCGCCATGCGTGTGGCCGGCCAGCATCAGATCGAATTCACAGCGCCGGGCCCAGGGGAGCCGGTCGGGCGTATGAGCCAACAGCAGTCGCAGGGCGGGCGGGGCCGTCCGCGCTTGCAGCCCGTGCCGGATGTCGGGGGCCGGGCCCCACCATGGCAGCTCGTTGCCAGCCAAGAGAATCGGGTGCCCCGCGATGTCGAGCGTGTGGCAGCGACCTCCCAAGTAGTCCAAACCGGCTTGGGCCAGCGTGTCCCGTAGTTGCGATGGGTCGGGCAAACGCAGTTCGTGATTCCCCAGGATGCAGAACGTCCCGCCCGGGCTTTGTAAACGTCCCAGAATCTGAGGCAGCCAGGGCAAGCAGCGGCGATGATCGATCAGATCGCCCGTGATCGCCACCAGATCCGGCTGGAGCTGATTGGTGCGGTCCACGATCCAGTCAAAGAAATCCGCCGTGATCCGGCCGCTGAAATGCAGATCGGACAGGTGGGCGATACGCAAGCCGTCCAGAGCCGCGGGCAAGCGGGCGATGCGGAGCGATTTGGTGACAACTTCTACCTGCAAGAGCTGATTGCCCGGCACGCGCGCCCAAACGCGTGTGGGCCAATCGCCGCACGGCAGATGCCCCAACTCGCGATCCAGCCGCGAGACTACCCGACGCTCGGACAGCAATTCGGTCG